>NZ_JAFMFX010000083.1:0-6389 GCF_017855895.1 Vulcanococcus sp. CPBay_Sum15L08_68
GAGATCGATGCCGTCATCACCGCCCAGATCGAAGCCGCCGGCGTGCAGACCGTGGTGGTTCGTTCACCGCTGACCTGCGAAGCCGCCCGTTCGGTTTGCCGCAAGTGCTACGGCTGGGCCCTGGCCCACAACCAACTGGTTGACCTGGGCGAAGCCGTCGGCATCGTCGCCGCCCAGTCCATCGGTGAGCCCGGTACCCAGCTCACCATGCGGACCTTCCACACCGGTGGTGTGTCCACCGCAGAAACGGGTGTGGTTCGCTCGCAAATCGCGGGCACGATCGAGTTTGGAGCCAAGGCGCGCGTGCGCCCCTTCCGCACCCCCCACGGTGTGGAGGCTCAGATCGCCGAGAACGATTTCCCCCTGACCCTGAAGCCCAGCGGCAGCGGCAAGGCCCAGAAGCTCTCGATCACCGCCGGTTCCCTGCTGTTCGTCACCGATGCCGCTGAGGTGCCGGCCGACATGATGCTGGCCCAGATCTCTTCTGGCTCCTCCGTCAAGAAGAGCGTTGAGAAGGCCACCAAGGACGTCATCTGTGACCTGGCTGGCCAGGTGCGTTACGAGGACGCCATCCAGCCCCGTGAGGTCACCGACCGCCAGGGCAACAGCACCTTCAAGGCCCAGCGTCTTGGCCGGATGTGGGTCTACAGCGGCGATGTCTACAACCTGCCGCCCAACGCCCAGCCCGTGATCGCTGGCAACACCAAGGTCACCACTGGCGAGGTTCTGGCCGAGAGCCGTCTGGTCAGTGAGTACGGCGGTGCCGTGCGCCTGCGCGAGAGCGCTGGCGACTCCCGTGAGGTCCAGATCGTCACCACCAGCCTCACCCTGAAGGACTGCAAGCTGCTGGGTGAATCCACCCATGCTGGTGAGCTCTGGCACCTGGAGGGCAAGGACAACATCCGCTATCGCCTCAACACCCACCCCGGCACCAAGATCGGTAACGGTGAGGTGATCGCGGAACTCGCCGATGATCGCTTCCGCACCCAGACCGGCGGCATCGTCAAGTTCGCCCCTGGCCTGGCCATCAAGAAAGCCCGTAGCGCCAAGAACGGCTACGAGGTCAACAAGGGCGGCACCCTGCTCTGGATCCCCCAGGAGACCCACGAGATCAACAAGGACATCTCCCTGTTGATGATCGAAGACGGTCAGTGGATTGAAGCCGGCACCGAGGTGGTGAAGGACATCTTCAGCCAGACCGCGGGCATCGTCACCGTCACCCAGAAGAACGACATTCTTCGCGAGATCATCGTTCGCTCCGGCCAGCTGCACCACGTCTCCGACGCCAAGGTCGTGGCTCGCTACAGCGACGGCAAGATGGTCAACCCCGGCGAGGAGATCGCCAAGGGTCTCAAGGCCGAGGCCATGGTCTTCGTTGAAGCCGTCGAGACCTCCGAGGGCGGCGCCCTGCTGCTGCGTCCCGTTGAGGAGTACCGCATCCCCGATGAGGCTCACCTGCCTGATCTCGGTAGCGTCACCCAGAAGAACGGTCCCAGCCTGGGCCTCAAGGCCACCCAGCGTTTGGCCTTCAAGGACGGCGAGCTGATCAAGAGCGTTGAGGGCGTCGAACTGCTGCGCACGCAGCTGATCCTCGAAACCTTTGACACCACCCCTCAAATGACGGTGGATGTCGAGGCTGTTCCCGACAAGCGCGCCAAGACCATCGAGCGCCTCCAGCTCGTGATCCTTGAGAGCCTGCTGGTTCGTCGCGACACCCTGTCTGACGCCAGCCACGGTTCCACCCATACCGACCTCTCCGTCAATGACGGCGACAGCGTCAAGGCCGGTGATGTGGTCGCAACCACCCAAATCCTCTGCAAGGAAGACGGTGTGGTGCAGGTCCCCGATGTGATCGATGGTGAGCCTGTGCGCCGTCTGATCGTTGAGCGCGCAAGCGACACCCGCAGCATTGACCTGGGCTCTGCGAAGTCCGAGGTCAAGCCCGGTCAGCGCTTCGTCGATGGCGATCTCTTGGCCAAGGGCGTTCCTGCCCCCTGTTGCGGTCAGGTTCAGTCCGTGGATGGCAACACCCTCACCATCCGCTTGGGCCGTCCCTACATGGTCTCGCCCGATTCCGTCCTGCACGTTCGCGATGGTGAACTGGTGCAGCGCGGTGACTCCCTGGCCCTCCTGGTGTTCGAGCGCCAGAAGACCGGTGACATCGTGCAGGGTCTGCCTCGTATTGAGGAACTGCTCGAGGCCCGCCGTCCGCGGGAATCGGCTGTGCTCTGCCGCAAGGCCGGCACCGTTGAGATCAAGCAGGGCGACGACGACGACTCCGTCACCGTGACGGTCATCGAAGGCGATGACTCCATCACCGAGTACCCGATCCTCCTGGGCCGGAACGTGATGGTCAGCGACAGCCAGCAAGTCACCGCCGGTGAGCTGCTGACCGACGGTCCGATCAACCCCCACGAGCTGCTGGAGTGCTTCTTCGAAGATCTGCGCAGCCGCAAGCCGACCCTGGAAGCGGCCATGGAGGCGATCTCCAAGCTCCAGTTCCGCCTGGTGCAGGAAGTCCAGAACGTCTACAAGTCCCAGGGCGTGACCATCGACGACAAGCACATCGAGGTGATTGTTCGTCAGATGACCAGCAAGGTCCGGATCGAGGACGCCGGCGACACCACCCTGCTGCCCGGTGAGTTGATCGAACTGCGCCAGGTGGAGCAGGTCAACAGCGCCATGGCCATCACCGGTGGTGCTCCCTCCGAGTTCACTCCGGTGCTGCTCGGCATCACCAAGGCCTCCCTCAACACCGACAGCTTCATCTCCGCGGCCTCCTTCCAGGAGACCACCCGCGTGCTGACCGAAGCCGCCATCGAGGGCAAGAGCGACTGGCTGCGCGGCCTCAAGGAGAACGTGATCATTGGTCGCCTGATCCCTGCAGGTACCGGCTTCAGCGGCTTCGAAGAGGAGCTCCGCGCTGAGGCGGGTCCCCATCCCGACATCCTTGATGAGGATGCGATGAACTACCGCCGTCTGCAGAACCTGCGCCCGGATTACACCGTCGATATGCCGGCAGCTCCCTCTGCGGCCAATGCCGGCGCGATCCTCGACGATCCCTCCGATGCCGACCTGGATGCCACCCGCACCCGCCACGGCATCGAGGCCAGCGCCAGCACCACCGCAGCCTTCACCCGCCCCACGGTGGAAGAGGGACTTGAGGAGGAGCTGATCGCCGACCCGGAGGCCGTTCAGGGTCTCCAGAATGAGGGTCTGTTGGCCGACGAGTCATGATCCAGCCCAAGCTCGTTCCCCAGCGCCGTTTGCCGCGCTACGGCTTCCACACCCATACCGAACGACTGAACGGTCGTGTCGCAATGCTGGGCTTCATCGCCCTGCTGGCGGTGGAGTACAAGCTGGGGCATGCGCTCTTGGCTTGGGGTTGATGCCCCAGGCCAGTCCGCCACTGGACGAGGCCCGTCCCCTACTGGGGATGGGCCTCTCTGCTTTGGAGCAGTGGGCCAAGCAGCACGGGCAGGCCGCCTTCCGCGGCCGGCAACTCCATGACTGGCTCTATGCCAAGGGAGCGCGCTCCCTGGATCAGGTCTCGGTCTTGCCCAAGGCCTTCCGCGAGGAGCTCGCTACCCAACCCCCTGCCGGTGCGTTCGACTGGATGGGACGCTCGCGGGAGCTCCACCGCAGCATCGCCAGTGATGGCACCACCAAGTTGCTGTTGGGGACCCACGATCAGCTCAGCATTGAGACCGTCGGGATCCCCGCCGAAGGTCGCCTGACGGTCTGCGTCAGCAGCCAGGTGGGCTGCCCGATGGCCTGCCGTTTTTGCGCCACCGGCAAGGGGGGCCTGCAACGCTCCCTGGCGGTGCACGAAATCGTGGATCAGGTGCTGAGTGTGCGTGAGGTCATGGACCAACGCCCCAGTCATGTGGTCTTCATGGGGATGGGTGAACCGCTCCTGAACGTGGAGTCCGTGCTCTCGGCCATTGATTGCCTCTGCACGGATCTGGGCATGGCCCAGCGTCAGATCACGGTCAGCACCGTCGGGGTTCCGCGCACCTTGCCGCGACTGGCGGAGTTGGCCCTCGAGCGCCTGGGCCGTGCCCAATTCACCCTGGCGGTGAGTTTGCACGCTCCGGATCAGCGGCTTCGCGAGGAGCTGATCCCCACCGCCCATGCCTACCCCATTGAGGCGTTGCTCGAGGACTGCCGCCGGTACGTGGAGATCACCGGCCGCCGAGTCAGTTTCGAGTACATCCTGCTGGGTGGCCTGAATGATCAGCCGCGCCATGCGGCGGCGCTGGCTCAGTTGCTGCGGGGCTTCCAAAGCCACGTGAACCTGATTCCCTACAACCCGATCCAGGAAGAGGAGTTCCAGCGCCCCACCCCCCAGGCCGTCGAAGCCTTCCGCCGCGCGCTGATGGACCGGCATGTGGCCGTCAGTGTTCGCGCCAGCCGCGGTTTGGACGCGGATGCGGCCTGTGGTCAGCTGCGCCGCCGCCTCGAAGGAAGCCTGGAGCCCGCGTAGCCGTTGCTGCTGAACTGAGGGAGACTGCCCTCCAGTGAAGGGCGGCCATGACCAGCATCGATTGGGCGATCGTCATCGCCTATCTGGTGGCAAGCCTCGTCGTTGGCCTCTGGCTGGCCCGCCGCAATCGCAGCGAGGAGGACTACTTCGTTGCGGGTCGTCAGCTCAAGGGTTGGCTGGCCGGGGCCTCGATGGCGGCCACCACCTTCTCGATCGATACGCCCCTCTATGTGGCGGGTCTGGTGGGCGTGCGCGGCCTCGCCGGCAACTGGGAGTGGTGGAGCTTTGGTGTGGCCCATGTCGCCATGGCGGTGGTCTTTGCTCCGCTCTGGAGACGTAGCGGTGTCCTGACCGATGCGGCCCTGACGGAGTTGCGTTACGGCGGGCCCACGGCCGCTTGGTTGCGGGGCATCAAGGCCTTTCTGTTTGCCCTGCCGATCAACTGCATCGGCCTGGGCTATGCCTTCTTGGCCATGGCCAAGGTGAGTGAGGCCCTGGGCTTGGCGCCCACGCCCCAGGCCAGGGTCACCCTGCTGGCCATCGTTGGCCTGCTGGTTTTGGTCTACACCGCGGCTGGCGGCCTCTGGGCCGTGGTCGTCACGGACATGCTTCAGCTGGTGCTGG
Source organism: Vulcanococcus sp. CPBay_Sum15L08_68 (assembly GCF_017855895.1). Lineage (NCBI taxonomy): Bacteria > Bacillati > Cyanobacteriota > Cyanophyceae > Synechococcales > Synechococcaceae > Vulcanococcus > Vulcanococcus sp. CPBay_Sum15L08_68. Next base: position 5,111 of record NZ_JAFMFX010000083.1, read on the forward strand.
CCCTGCTGGGGGCGATCGCTGTCTCGGTGGCAGCGGTCCATGCCGCGGGCGGGATGGATGCCCTGCTGGAGAGCATCCGCGGTCTCGAGCGGCCAGAGCTGTTGTCGTTGGTGCCCTGGCAGGTCGAGGGCGGACGGCTGCAGTGGCTGGATGGGGCAGGCATCTCCATTGCCACCTTCAGCTCCTACCTGGCCCTCCAGTGGTGGAGCTTCCGCCGCAGCGATGGTGGTGGCGAATTCATCCAGCGCCTGCTCGCCACCCGCGACGAGCGCGAAGCACGCACCGCCGGTTGGGTCTTCCTGGGCGTGAACTACGTCCTCCGCAGCTGGCCCTGGATCGTGGTGGCCCTGGCCGCGGTGGTCCTGCTGCCGGATCAGACCGACTGGGAGCAGAGCTACCCCCTGTTGGCGGTCCAACTGCTCCCCCCTGTGGCCTTGGGACTGGTCGTTGTTTCCCTGGTGGCCGCCTTCATGAGCACCGTCAGCACCTCGGTCAACTGGGGAGCCAGCTACCTCACCCATGACCTCTACCAGCGCTTTATTCGGCCTCAGGCCAAGGAGAAGGAGTTGCTCCTGGTCGGTCAGCTGGCGTCGGTGCTGCTGGTGGTCTTGGGGGTGCTCACCGCCTTGATGAGCACCAGCATCGGCACGGTCTTCCGGTTGGTGATTGCCATGGGGACTGGGCCCGGGGTCGTTCTTGTCCTGCGCTGGTTCTGGTGGCGCGTCAATGCGGCCGCTGAGCTGGCGGCCCTACTCGGCGGCTTCCTGATTGGCTTCTCCACCTCCGTGGTGCCCCTGTTGCGGATCGATGACTACGGCGTGCGCCTCTTGGTGACCACCCTGCTGACGGCGGGGCTCTGGTTGCTGGCGATGTTGGCGACCCCGCCGGAGTCGCCCGAGGTGCTCGAGCGCTTTGTCCGTCAGGTCCGCCCCCCGGGTCCCGGCTGGACCCACTGGCGCCAGCGGACGGCCGTGCAGGCCGACGAGACGCTCCCAGGCCTGTTGCTCTTGTTGCTGGCTGGCTGCGCCCTGCTCTTTGGTGCCCTGCTTGGCATCGGTGGCTTCCTTTTGAAGCTGCAGCTTTGGGGATGGGGTGGTCTGGTCTTGGCGGTGGTCGGGGGCCTGTTGCTGCGCCGCGGCAGCGGTCGCGTGCCGGCGGAGGGATGATGGCCTGATCGCTTAGGCCCAACCGTGCAATTTCTCCGCTCCACCCTGCTCCCCGCCGCGATCGTGTTGCTCTTTGGTTTGGCCCTGTTTGCGGTGAGTGCTCGCATCTGGCT
>NZ_JAFMFX010000084.1:0-6225 GCF_017855895.1 Vulcanococcus sp. CPBay_Sum15L08_68
CCACCCGCAATCGTGCTGAATTGATCCCCTTGCGGCGGCAGCAAGCCACCAAAGGCACCCAAGAATTCACCCCGATCACTGACAACGAAGTTGCTGCCGGAGCGGAAGGCAAAGGAGTTCGACAGGCTGGTGTCGTTGTTCAAGGTGACATCCAGGATCTTCACCGACAACGCCACCTGACGCTGGCGCAGATCAATCTGCCGGAGATAGTTCTCAGCGACCGAGACCAACTGGGAATCACCCACCAAGGTGATGGTGCGCAGGCGTGAATCGGTCGTCCCAATCAAGCCACGCAGGGGACCGGTGGAGGCGCCATAGGTCTCCGTGGTGGTGATCTGCTCCTTCTTGGTCTGCTGGGTTTGCTCGCCACCAGCCACCTGGTTCGCCACGGGCTGCCCCGAGGTCACCGCATTGGTGATCGTTGTGACCTGGGTGATGCGCGCCCCCAGGCTGGCCAAGTACTTGGCGGCCGACTCAGCTGAGGCCTGGTTGAGGCGATAGACCTTGGACATCTGGGTGCCGAAGGTCTTGCCCATGACCGAGGGACCCGCCAGCAACAGATTCCCTTCCATCCGCCCCTGCAAACCCGAGGCCAGCAGTACCGAGTTCAAGGCCTTGCTGTAGGCCTCACCGCGGAAAGACAGCGAAACCGTCGGGCCCGCGCTGGCCTGAGCACCCGGTCGCTCCTCATCGTCGACGTAGACGAAGCCGTAGCCACCCATCTGACTGAGGGCCATCAGGGCGTCTTTGGCCGGTGCGTTGCGCAGGGTCATCGTCACCGGCGGGCCGCTGAGGTTGAGGTAGCTGCGGTTGCGCAGCACCATCGTTCCCACGGCCATGTCGCCCAGGGGCGGCGCCACCGCCCTGGGTTGCAGGGGCGGGGCATAGCGCGGCTGGGGCACCGAGCCGGGCTGATTGAGGTTGAAGGTGCCGGTCTTCGAGACCAACTCGCTGGGGGCGCTGAAGCTCAGGATCAGGTTGCGGCCATCGGCACTGACCACCGGCTTGGAGGCCGGTGCCCCCGGCATCGGCACCACCTCCAGCTCAAACTCGCGGCCACTCCCCCGGATGCTCACGCGCTTCAGGCCGGCCTCCGGCAGGGTCAGCGTTTGCGGGCCGACCTTCAGGGAGGCGGATTGACTCAGCTGCAGTTGCCCCTGCCAACCGGCCGCGGTTTGGCGTTGCCGCAGCAGCGGAGCCGCACCGGTGCCCTCGACCACCACGTCCACGCTGTTGGCGCCACGGCGCAACTGCAGCAGCAGCGCCCCGCCGGACGGCGCGACGGACGGCGCGGGAGCAGACGCGCTGGACTGCGGCAGCGCCAGCGCTGGAGCCGTCATCGCGGCAGCAGCCATCAGGGCTGAGATCCCAGTGCGCCGCCAACCCACGCTGCCCTTTGCCAGTTGGGCGGATGGTATCGATGCTCAGCCGGGCTTTCCAGGCTTCTGACTTGGGCTGTGATCTCTCGCATAGAGGCCCAGATTCAGCCGCAATTCGGTGGGCTCCAGCACCACCCGGCCATCCTTGTCTTTGCTGCTGTTGCCACTTTTGAGCGAGAGATCGCTCTGGACCACCAGGAGGCTCAGGCGCTCCAGACGCCGCAGAAAATCCAACAGCTGCGGGCCACTGCCGCGGGCGCGCAGCAACACCGAGGTCTTCTTCAAACCAGGGGCCAACAACGGATCCGCCGGCGGGGTCTCAGCCGCGGTCTTGTTGCTTTTTTTGCTGGTGGGCGGCGCGACGGCCTGAACCGGTTCATAGCCATCCAGCAGCACGCCGGTCTGGGCCGCCTGTTCACTGAGCTGGGCCAAGAACGTCTGCAGCTCGCCGCTGCCCGCGATCAACCCCAGGATCTGGGCATTCCTGCGGTCAGCCTGCTCCCGCTGCTGCTCCAAGCTCTCGAGCTGACGGCGCAGCAAGGGCAAGCGCTGCTGTTGCTCCTCCAGCACCAGCAGCTCCTGCTGATCCGCCTGCAAGCGCTGCCAACGGGGCCAGGCCACCAGGCCCCCCAGGGCTGCAGCCAGCAGCACCCCCAGAAGGACGGGTGCACCGAGCAACACCTGCTCTCGCCGCAGTTGGAGGCTCATGGCAGCACCCCCTTGGACTGCAGCAAACGCAGACGCTGCACCAAACCGTCGGCCTGCAGGGCCTGCAGCACCGCCAACTGTTGATCCGGAGCCAGGGCCGCGAAGCGAGCGGAGAGCTCCCAGTCCACCGGCCCCCCGCTGGCGCCATCGCGCTGGAGCTTCACCACCTGAACCGACTCGGCATCAAACAGCGGCGACTGGGACAGCAGCAGACTCAGCCCATTGACCCGGCGGAACGCCTGGGGATCAATGGCGACCCCTTTGAGCAGCAAGCCGTTGTTCTGGGAGCGCACCTCCGTGAGCTGCACACCGGCCGGGGTGACCGCGGACAACTGAGCCAGCAAGGCCGAGCCGGAGGACACCCCCACCAGACCCTTGGCCAAGCCCTCGCTGCTGCGCTGCAGCTGAGCCTTGGCCCGCCGCACCCGTCCGACCCGCGTCTCCAGGGTCTGCACCTGCAGCTTGATGCCGGCGAGGTTCGCCAGGGCGGCGTTCACCTGCTGCTGGCGCCACCCCAGCGCCACCAGCAACAGCAGCATCAAGGCAAGGACGCCACCGCCAATGGCCGAGCCCTTGAGCAACAGCGGGCGGGCCGGAAGCATGGACCCACCTGGCTCAGCAATGCCGCTGGCACCCCGGCGCTCCTGCAGTAAATCGAGGGGGCCAAGACGAGGGCTCATCGTTCCAACTCCGCCGCGGCCAGCCCCCAGAGCAGACCCAGAGACCACTGCGCTGGGTCGCTCCGCAAGGGATCCAGGCCATTGAGCTCCAGCGGAAGACAACTCTGCAGGGTCTCCAGCGCCGAAGCCGGCAGGGCCGCTGAGACCACGACATCCATCGAGCGCGGCTGAGGAGCCTGGGATTGCCAATAGCTCAGGCATTGGTTGAGCTCGCTTTGCAAAGCCTCCAGCTCCGCCAACGGCGGCAGTCGCCACTGCCAGATCGGAGCCCCCCGCTCCAGGCGCAGCAACCAGCTCTGCTCAGGCTCCAGTCCCAACAACCAACCCTTCTGGCCCTCGACGCAGCGCAGTGCACAGACCGGAGCAGCCTCGAGGGCATCGAGACCGAGGCCCGCATCGGCAAAGACCTCGATCCAGTCCTCCAGCAAGGCCGACTCCACCGCCACCGAGACACGGCTGCCCGGGGAGGAGGGCAGAGGGCAGCTCAGCAGATCCACCGCGGTCTCCGGGGGCCAAGGCAAGCGCAGGGCCTCCAGCTCCTTGGGCATGGCCATTCGCTCAGGAGCGCTGCCCTGTAGAAGGCGTAGTTCGCAGGCGCTGCCCGGCAGCACGGCCCAGATCCTGGCCCCGGGGTAGCCGCACTGCACCAACCAATCCCCCAACAGATCCGCCAGGGCCGAACCAGACACGGGACGTCCGCCCTGGCAGAGCCCCGGCGGCAGGGACAACTGATCGACCCAGCTCAGGCCCCGGCCGCTCAGGACCATGGCCGTGATCGCTTGATCCTGCAGCTCGAGGTAGACCCGCTGCGGAAACAGCCAGGCTTGCAAGGGGCCGAGGCGCTCTTGAACTCCTGCGAGCACCACTCGCCTTCCGCTTGCTCTATCCGCAAGCTATCGAGATTTCAGCTCCAGGGCACCCCAGAGCCGACGGCTTCGCTGATGTTGCGGAAACCGTGGCGATCGAGCTGCTGGCTCAAGCCCTCGAGAATCTCCGGAACCAGGCCAGGCCCGCCGTAGATCCAGCCGGTGTAGAGCTGCACCAGGGACGCACCGGCGGTGATCCGCTCCCAGGCGGACGCGGCGGAGTCGATGCCACCCACCCCGATCAAGGGCAGGCTTGGGCCAGCGGTGACCCGCAGCCGGCGCATCACCTCCAGGGCCCGCTGGCGCAGGGGTGCACCACTCAGTCCCCCGGCCTCCTCCGCCAAGGTCTTGCCGGTTTGGGCCAGGCGCCTGCCCTCCAGGCCCAGGCGATCCAGGCTGGTGTTCACGGCAATCACCCCAGCCAGGCCCTCCTCGTAGGCCAAGCGGGCAATCGAATCGATGGCGTCGTCCTCCAGGTCCGGGGCGATCTTCACCAGCAACGGGGGGCAGGCCGGCAGACGCCGCAGCCGCTCCACCAGGCGACGCAGCTGGACTTCGTCCTGGAGTTCCCGTAACCCAGGAGTGTTGGGGGAGCTGACATTGATCACGGCGTAGTCCGCCAGGGGAGCCAACAACTCCAACGACGAGGCGTAGTCATCCGGGGCGAGATCCAACGGGGTGACCTTGGACTTGCCCAAATTGATCCCCAAGACCGCCGGTCGCTGCCCGGCCGCCGGCAGGGCCTGGCGCTCCAGGGTGCGGCGCGCCGCCTCGGCCCCTTGGTTGTTGAACCCCATGCGGTTCAAGGCGGCCCGCTCCTCCGCCAAACGGAACAGCCGGGGCCGGGGGTTACCGGGCTGGGCATGCCAGGTGATCGTGCCCAGTTCGGCAAAGCCAAAACCAAACAGATGCCAGATGCCCGCAGCGACGGCGTTCTTGTCAAAGCCGGCGGCCAGACCGACGGGATTGAGGAAGCGGCAGCCAAAGAGGGTTTGCTCCAGCCGCAGGTCCTTGCGCTGCAGCTCTGCTCCGAGGCCCGCCAGGGAACTGCTCACCAGGGGCCAGTTGCGGCGCAGGGAGGCCTGCCCCAGGGCCTGCAGTGTGAGTTGGCTCAGCTGCTCAGCATCGGCACCGTCATCACGGCTGAGCAGGGGACCCACAAAACGCTGGTAGAGCGATCCCGTGCCGACCTCAGCCATCTCCTCGCTCCTCGCCTTGGGGCTCCCCTGATCCTGACGCGTCACGGCGAAGACGCCAGCGCCCCTCGTCCAGGGGAAGGACCTGCCAATCCCGCCAGCGCCAGGGACCATCGCGTCCCTCCAGGGTCTTGAGGGGCTTCTCGACCAACTGCGCCAGCTCCATCAGGCTCAACCCGTAGTCGCCCTCGGCCAACCGATCCGCCAACTCCAAGCGGGTCAGCAGCTGCTGCAGGGCCGGAGGGGCCAGATCAAGGGCCGGGGCCGCCTCCACCACCTCCCCGGCCGCCAGCTGGATCGGGTTGCCCTTGGAAAAGGCCACGGCGATGACATCGCAGCGGTCGTTGTCGGGATCACCGCTGTGGCCCTTCACGTAGGTCAGGGGCAAGCCCTGGATCCGCGCGCCATCGAGGGCCTCCCAGAGGTCGCGATTGAGAACAGGGCTACCGGAGGCCGTGCGCCAGCCCTTGCGCTTCCAACCGTTGATCCACTTGCTGAAGCCGTCGATCAGGTACTTGGAGTCCGTGCGGATGCTCAGGTCCGGGTGACGCGGCAGAACCGCCAAGCGCTCCAGCAGGGTCAGCGCCGCCGTCAGCTCCATGCGGTTGTTGGTGGTGTTGGCCTCCGCCCCACCGAATTCCTGAACGCTGCCATCGTCAAAACGCAGCAACGCACCCCAGCCGCCAGGGCCGGGATTTCCGCTACAAGCGCCGTCGCAGGCGGCGGCAACCACCTTGGGCGTATCACTGACCACTGGGCTTGTCCCCCAACATCCGGTACAACACAGCTCTCGTCAGGAGCCCAGGAGACATCCCATGCAGCGAAGCTACCTCCCGTGGGCCGGCCTCGCTCTGCTGAGCGCAGGCCTGGTGGGCAGCCAAGCCGCCGCAGGGGTCTTCCAAAGCCAGCCGCTCGAGCAGGAGCGCCTGGCCGTGCTGGGGCAACCGGTGGGCAACCAGGACTGGAAGCTGCTGGTGCTCGAGCAGCTCAAACCCCAACCGAAGTGCTGGGAAGAACGCCGGGACGGCCTGATTGATCCGGCCCTCAACCGCTTCAACTTCAGCGGGATCTGCAGCCGCTACCTCGACAGCAATGGCTATTCCCTGCGGGTCGGCGAGGACGACGTCTCACCCCGTTATCGCCTGAGGCTCGAGAGCCAAGGGAACACCCTGGTGCTGCTGGCGATGTCCGGCAGCCACCCGACCGAACTCGTCGTGGGGCGTGGGGCGATCCCCCTGCGGGACCGCAGTGGATTTGTCGCCCTCAAGCTGGAGCCGGGCTGGCAGCTCGAACGGCGGATGTACGGCGAGCGCAGCTTGAGCCATGTCTATTTCGCCAACCCCAAACCCCTCGATGGCTTGATCGCCCAGGCGGAACGGCGCCAGGACCGTCCAGC
>NZ_JAFMFX010000085.1:0-6188 GCF_017855895.1 Vulcanococcus sp. CPBay_Sum15L08_68
ACGATCGGGCTGGTGCCCAGGGCCAGGGCATTGCGCAGCTTGTCCAGCCAGTCGAGCTGCGGCGTGGTGAAGAAGGCCTTCAGGCCGTTAAAAGGTGCGCCGAGGGCAAAGCGGAAATCCAGCTCCCGCAGATCCCCACCCGAATTGACGAACAGGTGGGTGTGGTCCTTGGGCAGCAGATTGTCGATCGCCCCAACCTTGCGCAGCAGGGCGAAGAGATTGGCGTAGTTAAAGAAGAAGACGTGCAGGCCCATCTCAATGTGGTTGCCGCCGTCATCCACCCAGCTGCCGACCTTGCCGCCCATGAACGGGCGCGCCTCATAGAGGTCCACCTGGTGGCCAGCCTCCACCAGATCCACCGCCGCCGCCAATCCGGCCAGACCCGCACCCACGATGGCGACCCGCACCCTTGTTCTCCCACGAATGGGGTGACTCTATGGAGACGGGCGTCTCGGCAGGGGGAGGAGAGCCTCCATACAGTGGGGGCATAGGCATGGCCCCGATGACCAGCGAGACCGCCACTCCAGTCGCGACCCACACCGGCAAGGACGGCAAGGGAATCCTGATCACCGAGCCGGCGATGAAGCAGCTGGCGACCCTGCTTCCGGCCCAAGGGGAGGGGAAGGTGCTCCGCGTCGGCGTGCGCTCCGGCGGCTGCAGCGGCATGAGCTACACGATGGATTTCATCGATGGCAGCGAGATCCGCGAGGACGATGAGCGCTACATCTACGAGCCCAGCGGCGCCCCCAGCTTCACCGTGGTGAGCGACCCCAAGAGCCTCCTCTACATCTATGGGATGCAGCTGGACTTCTCCAGCGCGCTGATCGGTGGTGGCTTCAACTTCACCAACCCCAACGCCACCCAAACCTGCGGCTGCGGCAGCTCCTTCGCGGTCTGATCCCCCTCGGGTGCGAATCTGAGCTCACGAAACGGCACGCCCTCCGCCATGACCGCCACTGACGCGCCCTCTCTGTTTGAGCAGGCCCTGAAGAGCTACAACGAGGGCGCTCCGCTGTCTGAGGTGATCGCCAGCTTCCAGGAGATCACCCAACAGGACCCTCGGCTGTCTGCGGGCTGGACCTGCCTGGCCTGGCTGCAACTGCTGGACAACCAGGCGCAAACGGCCCTGCGCTCGGCCCGGATGGCGGTCAAGCTCAACCCCCAGGACCCCCAGGCCCGGATCAACCTGAGCCTGGCGATGCTCGAGAACAACGTCAAAGGCGTTCGAGAGCACATCGAACTGGTGCAGCGCGTGCGGCTGATGGCCCCTGAGATCGGCGAAGAACTGGACAACTCCATCGCCGATGGCCTGGCCCGTCGCCCCGACTGGCAGGCCCTGCAGAAGGTCAAAGCTTGGCTGCACGGTTGATGGATCAGCAGGGTCAGCGGCGCGTTCTGCTGCTGAGCAACGGCCACGGCGAAGACCTCAGCGGCGCCCTGATCGGAACAGCGCTCCAACAGCAGGGCTGCAGCGTTGAAGCCCTGCCCCTGGTGGGCCACGGCCAGGCCTACGTCCAGGCGGGCATCACCACGCGGGGGAAGACCCGCGAATACAGCACTGGAGGCCTGGGCTACACCAGCCTGATCGGACGCATCACCGAGGTCGTGCAAGGGCAGGTGCTCTACCTGCTCAGCCGGCTACTGCTGCTGCTGCGCATTGGCCATCGCTACGACCTGATCCTGGTGGTGGGCGATGTCATCCCAGTGCTGGCGGCCTGGTTGAGCCGCAGGCCGATGGCGACGTACCTGGTGGCCTACTCCAGTCACTACGAGGGACGCCTGCAGCTGCCCTGGCCCTGCGGAGGCTGCCTGAAGTCCAAGCGCTCGCTGGCGATCTACAGCCGCGATCAGTTGACCGCCAGCGACCTCAGTGAACAGCTACAGCGGCCGGTGCAGTTTTTTGGCAACCCCTTCTTTGATGGGGCCCTGGGCGCCAGCGAAGGCCTCGCCGGTGCCCCGCGCCAGCGGCTGGGGCTGCTGCCCGGCAGCCGCCTGCCGGAGGCCCTGCACAACCTCGAGCTGATGCTGCGGGTGCTCGAGCGCCTGCCTGAAGCCCTGCGTCCGCCGCAACGGCTGGGATTACACGCTGCCCTGGTGGGGAAACTGACGCCCCAGGAGGTCGCCCCCCTGGCCAGTCGCCTGGGCTGGCGTCTGGAGCTCGAGAGCAGCAGCCGCTGCAGCCTGCAGCGGGGCCCCTTGCACCTGCAACTGGAATGGGGGCGCTTCGCCGCCGTGATCCAACAGTGCGACCTGCTGCTCTCGATGACCGGAACCGCCGCCGAGCAGTGCGTCGGGCTGGGCAAGCCGGTGCTGCAGCTCGTCGGAGAGGGGCCGCAATTCACCGAGAACTTCGCGGAGGCCCAGCGGCGTCTGCTGGGGCCGGGACTGTTCTGTGCCCCCGGCAGTGGGGGAAGCGAGGCGCAACTGCGGGGCACCGCTGAGCTGCTGGAGCAACTGCTGAACCGGCTGCTGAGCGATCAGCGCTGGCATGAGGAACTGCGGCAGCTTGGCGAGGAGCGGATCGGCAGCGGCGGCGGTGCCGCCAAGATGAGCGCTGATTTGTTGGAGCGTCTGGCGCAGCGCCATGGCTGAAGCGACCCCACCCAGCACCGGCCAACGCCTCAAGGGCTATCTGGATGCGGTGCTGGTGGCGGACGTCTTCGTGGTGATCGCCGGCGCCATCTGGTTTGGGGTGGCGGTGGTCTGCCACAGCCGCGGCATTGAGGCGCCCCTGAACCTGTTTCAGACCCTCTGGGAGCCGCTCTTCACCCCAGCCATCGGACTGCTGATGGGAGCGGCGATCCTCAGCGGGATCCTGGGCTGGGCGCTCAAGTGGTGGCGCGCTCGAGAGCAGCGCTGAGCTCCCCGTCTTCAAAGACAAAACCCTGCTGCTGCAGGCGCTCCGGCAGGACCTGCTGACCTTCGAGCACCACCTTGGCGCCATCGCCGAGCAGCAGCTGCAGGATCGGCGCTGGCACCGGCAGCAGGCTGGGGCGCCCGAGGGCCTGACCGAGGGCCGCCGCGAAGCGGGCCATGCTGCAGGGGGCTGGGGCCACCGCGTTGTAGGCGCCTTGATAGGCGGGATTGGCCAGGGCCTCGGCGATCAGGCGGCAGAGGTCCTGGCGGGTGATCCAGCTCATCCACTGCTGGCCGTTGCCAATCGGTCCGCCAAAGCCCATCCGGAAGACCGGCAGCATCTTGCCCAGGGCACCGCCGTCGGCGCCGAGGACAATCCCGATCCGCAGAATCACCACGCGAGCAAAGCTTGAGGCCGCCTCGGCTTCCTTCTCCCAGGCCTGGCAGAGACCGGCCAGGAAGTCACTGCCCGCGGGGCTGGTTTCGCTGAAGCGCCCGGTCTCGCTGGTGCCGTAGTAGCCGATGGCCGAGCCACTGATCAGGGTCTTGGGGCGCTGGCCTTCGGGGAGCGCCTGCATGGCAGCCACCAGGGCACGGGTGGTGTGGATGCGGCTGCTGCTGAGCAGGGCCCGGTGGGCGTCGCTCCAACGCTTCTCGGCGATGGGCTCACCCGCCAGGTTGATCACCGCCTCACTGGAGGCCAGGGCCTCTTGCACCGCGGGCAACTGCCAGGTGGCCGCCTGAGCGGGGTCCGCCTGAAGACGCTGCAGTTGGGGGGACTGCACGGCCGCCAGAGGTGCACTGGAGCGGCTGAGCAGCACCAATTGATGGCCCGCCGCGAGCAGCTGCGGCACCAGGGCCCGGCCCACAAAACCACTGCACCCCACCAGCAGAATCCGCACGCGCCCAGAGCCCTTGAACTGGGGCCAAGGCTAGGGACCCTCTGGATCTCCGAGCGGGAACTAGCCTGGCGGCTACCCGACCTCATTGCCATGGCCGAAGCGCCCTCCATCAAGAAAGGGGCCCTGGTGAAGGTGAATCGCGCGGCCTACGGCGGCAGCCTGGAGTCCAAGGCCAGCGACACCACCGCTCCGAATTACCTCTTCGAGGGCCCGGCTGAGGTGCTGCTGGTGCAGGGGGACTACGCCCAACTGCGCTATCGCCGTCCGGTGCCCGATGTCTGGCTGCGGCTGGATCAGCTGGAAGCCTTCAACTAAAGGTCCAGTCGCCGGCGCTCCGCCTGCAGCCGCGTGCGCCGTTGCTTGGCTTCCCGCAACATCTCGCGGCCGTCGTGGAGGTAGTTGTCGACGTAGCCCATGGTGTAGCGCTCCAGTTCGACCACGGCGTCTTTGACCTGGGAGAGGCAGTGGTAGACGCTCAGGCTGAAGCCCTGGGCTGAGGCCGGTGCGGCCATGGAGCGATAGAGCGTCTCCACCTTCTCGAGCTTGGCCTGGCTCTGCTCGAGGTAGCTGCAGAAGGCCTCCATCAGCTGGTCGTCGTAGGGGTCGGCCGAGAGCGCCTTGAATTCAGCAGGGAAGGGATTGATCACCTGACCCAGCAAGCGGTCGATGGGGCCGTAGACCGTCTGCAACCAGAGCAGCAGGGCCTCATCACCGCGGGCTGATTCCGCCGTGGCCTTGCGGGCCGCCCGGCCCGCCGCTGCGGAGCGCACCGTGGATTCATGGCTGCTGACGACGCGGTGGCGGTCATGTTCAGCGCGGCGCTCCCGATCCCGCAGGACCTCCCAGGCCGCGTTGATCGCCAGGATCGCCTCTTCATCGCCCCCGGCATCGGGGTGGTGCTGTTTGACCAGGGCCCGGTAGGCCGCCTTGATCTCCGCGCCACTGGCTGAAGCCGCCACACCGAGCACCGCATAGGGATCGCGGGCGGACTGGGGCATGCATCTCAGGCCAGAGCTGCACCCATCCTTAAACAGCAAAAAGCCCCCCGCCAAAGGCGGAGGGCCAGGGGTGCTCTGAGGACAATCAGAAGCGGAAGGTGGTCATCACCAGGCCGCCAAAGACGTTGTCCTTGGCGTTGTACGCACCGCTGCTGGTGTTGACCTTGCCGTACTGACCGTCGAGGTTGTTGATGTAGTAGAGCGCCGGCTTGACCGAGATGTTGTCGGAGACCTGGTACTCGTACCACCACTCCCACATGGTGTTGGAGTCCATCGGGGTGCTGGCGCCAGCGACGGTGCCGATGGAGCCGCCGCCGTTGTCGCTCACGTAGGGGGCCTGACCGACGGCCATGCCGGCCTTGTTGCCCTTGCGCAGCGCATCGTTCCACTGCAGACCGACCATCCAGGACTGGGTCTTGGCCCAGTTGTCGGTGCGGTAGGGGATACCGCGGAAGGTGGCGTTCTCCGAGTTGGTGGAACCCCAGCCGAGGCTCACGGTCGGGATCCAACCGGTGTTCTCGGGGATCCAGTAACCGCTGACGCCATAGCTGTTGTTGGCGCCGGTGCGGCCGACATCGAAGCCGTAGGGGGTGGCGCGGTGCAGCTTGGAGTTCTGGGCATAGGTGTAGGCCGCAGCGATGGCGTAGTTACCACCGATCAGCGGGGTGTTCTGACCCAGGTAGCCCAACTGCGTCACCGAGACGCTGTTGGAGCCATTGGTCATGATGCCGCCGGTGCTGGGGTTGCCGTCGGACCCATCAGCGGAGACGTAGTTGCTGCTGATGGCGAGGCCCTTGATGCCAAGCAGCTTTTTGTAGGTGCCACCGAAGCCGGCGCCGAAACCGCTCTTGTTGTAGACGCCCGGTGAGCCCGCGCGGGTGAAGAAGTCCAGCAGACCCGGCTTGTAGACCGAGGGAACGCCGATGGCGAGCATGCCGGGGTCGTCAATCCGCACCCGAGCGCCGACGTTGAACTTGAGCTTCTCGCCCACAGGGAAGGCGTAGAAGAGACGGTTCACGCCAACAACGTTGGCACCAGCCTGTTCCTGGAAGGCCGGATCCAGCTTGAGCAGACCGTAGTTGTAGGCGCTTTCTTGGAAATTACCGGCACGCAAGAGGGTGCGCAGCAGGTCCTTACCGGTGAAGCTGGTGTCGAGATACAGGCGCTGGTCGTAGTTAAACGTGGTGGCACCACGATTCGCTTTTTTAAACGCCGTTGTGTAGGGAGTTCCTACATCACCAGCGGCCGTATTCGTGCCGGTGAAGCTATTCGCACCAACAACGAATCGAGTGAAACCACGCAGCTTGGTGGTGGTGGAGAACTGGGTCGCCTGCAGTTCACCAACCTTGGCCTCAAGGCCATCGACACGGCCGCGGGTGATGGCGAGCTCACGCTCGAATTCCTTCATCAGGCGCTTCAGCTCGTCGGTCAC
>NZ_JAFMFX010000023.1:0-26575 GCF_017855895.1 Vulcanococcus sp. CPBay_Sum15L08_68
CAGTCCTGGACTGTTGGTCTGCAGTGGGATGACGCCTTCGCCAAGGGCAACACCGGCGGCTTTGCCATCGGTCAGCCCACCTTCGTCACCAGCACCCGCAACGGCACCACCCCGTTCGACGCTGGCTACGTGATGGAAGGCTTCTACAAGTTCCAGGTCAGCGACAACATCGCTGTGACCCCGGTGCTCTTCTACATGAGCAACCCCAGCTCCGCCGGTGCTGGTTATGCGCAGACCTCCAACCAAGGCTCCAACCTGGGCGTCTTCGGTGGCGCTCTGACCACCCGCATCAAGTTCTGATCTAGCGATCGGAGCAAGACGCACACTCCTCACGCATCCACTCACACACCAAACCCACGGCCCCCTGCTTCGGCAGGGGGTTTTTTCTTGCGCTTACCAACCACCAAGTGAACGCCGCCGCTTTAGTGTGGGTTTCAGAACAAACCGACGGCATGGGGCCCGACAGCATCAGCCAGGACAGCCAGCAGCGCTCAGCCTCCAACACCAGCCTCAAATGGGGCAGCGATGGCGAGCTCTCTCCGGTGGATCTGCAGAAGGTGCTCGAGCGGCTGACCAACCCTGATCTCACCCAGTGCGAGCTCGAGCAGCAAAACCAGAGCTGATCCCGACAAAAAGGTGTCCTGGGCTACAGGGCCCGGCCGAGAGAATGGGCGCATGAGCACGCCCTCACCAGCCAGCAACGCCGCGCGTCTGTTGGTGGTCGAAGACGACGACACCATCCGCGAAACCGTCTGCGAAGCGCTTGAGCTCGAGGGCTTTTCCGTCACCCCAGCCACCAACGGCCAGAGCGCCTGGGATCGGCTGAAACGGGACCCCTTCGAACTGATCGTTCTCGATGTGATGCTCCCGGGCATCAACGGGCTGGATCTCTGCCGCAAGTTGATCGAGTTGCCGCAACGGCCCCTGGTGCTGATGGTGAGCGCCCGGGACACCGAAACCGATCGGGTGCTCGGCCTCGAGCTCGGGGCCGATGACTACCTGGTGAAACCCTTTGGCATCCGCGAACTCGTGGCCCGCTGCCGGGCGCTCCTGCGCCGCCACCAAGCCAGCGATCAACAGCCCAGCGAACTCAAAGCGGACAACCTCAGCCTCTTCCCGGCTGAATGCCGCGTCTGCCTCGATGGTCTTGAGCTGAAGCTCTCCCCCAAGGAGTTCAAATTGCTCGAGCTCTTCATGCAAAACCCCAAACGCGTCTGGAGCCGCGAGCAACTGATTGAGCAGGTCTGGGGCTTCGACTACATCGGCGACAACAAGACCGTGGATGTGCACATCCGTTGGTTGCGCGAAAAGATTGAAGAGGACCCCTCCAACCCGAGCAAACTGGTGACGGTGCGGGGATTCGGCTATCGCTTCGGCTAGGCGATGACGATGCAGACCGCCCTACCGCTGGCCCTGGGTTTTGGGCTCGGCGCCCTCAGTGTGGGTCTCTGGCGCGAAGGGAATCGCAAAAAGAAGGTCATGGCCACCCGCCTTCGGCGGCGCCAACCGATCCCTGAACTGCAGTTGCGCGAATGGATCAGCGCCGCACCGCAGGGCTGGCTGGTGCTCGATGCCCAAAACCGAATCGAGATCATCAATGAGCGGGCTGAGTCCCTCTTGGTCAAAGAGAGTTCGCTCGCTCCCCAGCTCCAACACCTCAATGACCTGGAGCCCAGCGCCGAGCTGCTGCACCTGCTGGAGCTCAGCCGCAACACCCGCCTGGCCCAACGCGGGGAATGGAGCCTCGGGCGCAATGACCTCTCGGTGCGGGTGATGCCCGGCGAGAGGGGCTGGCTGGCCCTTCAGATCGACGGCAGCAACCCCCTGAAAAATCAGCTCAAGCAGCAGGAGCAGTGGGTCAGTGATGTGGCCCATGAGCTCAAAACCCCGATCACGGCCCTGCGGCTGGTCAGTGAGAGCCTGGCCCTCAGGGCCGAGGGCCGCCAGGCGGTCCTGGTGGAGCGACTGGAGAAGGAACTCGAGCGGTTGCAGCGGTTGGTGGGGGATCTGCTGGATCTCTCCAGACTCGACAACACCCTGGTGAGCCGCCGCAAGCGCCCCGCCTGCATCGACCCAAGGGATGTCGTTGGCCAGGCCTGGTCCACCCTGCAGGAACTGGCCCAGCCCCGGGGCATTGGCCTCAGCGTTCAGCC
The DNA here is from genome assembly GCF_017855895.1 of Vulcanococcus sp. CPBay_Sum15L08_68. NCBI lineage: Bacteria > Bacillati > Cyanobacteriota > Cyanophyceae > Synechococcales > Synechococcaceae > Vulcanococcus > Vulcanococcus sp. CPBay_Sum15L08_68. The sequence continues at coordinate 2,154 of NZ_JAFMFX010000023.1, forward strand.
GACGCGCGATCAGGCCAGACAGGTGGCCGTCGATCCGGCTCGCCTGCACCAGGCCCTGTTCAATCTGATCGACAACGCCCTGCGCTACAGCCCCGATGGCAGCAGCATTGAGCTCTCGATCGAGGAGCGGGACCGCTGGTGCCTGATTGCCGTGCGCGACCAGGGCCCGGGGCTCAGCGAAGAGGACCTCGAGCGGATGTTCGAGCGCTTCTACAGAGGGGATCCAGCCCGTGTCCGGGGTCCAGGGAGCGGGAGCGGACTGGGGCTTGCCATCGTTCGCCAGATCGCCCTCAGCCAAGGGGGCCTCGTGCGGGCCCGGAACCACCCGGAGGGAGGAGCGGTGATTGAGCTGCTCCTCCCCAAGGCCTAAGCCTTAGGCGGCTGCGCTGATCGGCAGGTTGCAGATCACCAGCTGGCGCTGGCTGCTGAGCTTGAGCCAGCCTTCCTCCTTCAGCAGACCCAAGACCCGAGTCACCGTGACGCGGGTGGTGCTCAGGGCACCGGCAATGTCCTGGTGGGTCAGGCGCAGGTTCAGGCGTAGGCCGTCTTCGCAGGGTTGGCCATACTCCTCAGCCAGCAATTCCAGAAAGCCCCGGACCCGGTCTTCGACGCGGCGCAGACCCAACAGGGAAATGAGCGCCTCGGACTGACGGGTCCGGCTGATCAGCGCCAGCATCAAGGTGCTAGCCAGGTGGGGGGTCTGCTGGATCTCGTCCATCGAGAGGCAGAGCAGATCGCAATCGCTCAGCGTCGTGGCTTCGTAGAGATCGAGGTTGCTGAGCGGTTCACCGAAGGGTTCATTCGGTCCCGCCAGGCCCAGGAGAACATCCTCCCCCTGCTCATTCATCGAGCTCAGCTTGACCATCCCGCGGGCCACCAGCCAGACGTGGTGGCGAAGCATGGGCACGCGACTGCCAGCCGTCAGGCTGACCAGATCGCGGCGCTGGAACGTGTCTTCGAGCATGCTCCGCGAGCTCGAGGAACGGCTAGGTGTGAAAACCATGGAGCGATGTGCTCAGGCGTCCAGCGGACTGTATGGAGGGTGACGAGGCGCGCAACAAAGGCTGGGTAGGCATTTGGTTAAGCGTCGGTTAGCCCCAGCAGCCGGCCGTGAAGCCGCAGGCGCTGCTCCTTGGAAGACCAGGGCGACGAGAGCTCCAACCAGCGCAGCCAAGCCTGGTCCTGGGCGACCCGCAGCTGATCCCAAAACAGGGGCAGGGCCTTTTTCGGATTCAGATCCAGGCTGCTGTGCAAGGCCTCCCGCAGCACAGCCAGGTCATTGAGGTCCCCCAGGCAATCCTGCAGAGCCTTGAGCTGGGCCAGCAGGGAGCCATGGTCCGCCACACCAGAGCGGTGCAGATGGGCCAAGCCATAGCGGCAGGTCTTCAGGCGCTTGCGCAGCTGATGCAATGCGGCGGCGGCCGTTGGCGCCTCCGTCCAACCGGGCAGCAGGAAGAGATCGCCCAGCAGTTGCCCCTGGAGCTCAGGCAACCAATCCCGCAGGGGCTGATCGCCAAGGGCGCTGCCTTGGGGCTGTTTGATCCAGGCCTGCAGGCGAGCAAGCAGCTTGAGGTAGCGCTGACTGCGCAAGGTCTCAGTCAGTTCAGCGAAGGCCAAACGGCGCTCTCGCTTGAGCTGTTTGCGAAAGGGCTTAAGCGCTGACGCCTCGGGTCCCGGCAGCAGCGGTAGCCATCCCGTCTCGATCCGCTGGCGCAGGACGTCCAGGTCCCTCGTGAGCCCAAGCCTCCGTCCCAGCTTGGCGATCCGTGCGGAGCTGACCTCCTCAGGCCAGACACCCACGGCCGAAAACTGAAGTCGAAGCGTTTTTAACTGACGCAGCTGGACCCTGAGCTGGTGCAGGGGTTCAGGGTCCTGATCCGCAAGGACATCAGCCTGAAGAGCAACGATGCGGCGGAGGCTCTGGCCCATGGCCCCCTGCAGGTAGGCCAAACAGGTGACACCGGGATCAGGACGAAAGGAGCCCATGGCCGTCAGTGCGGCAGGCTCTAGAGCTAACGCCGCTGCAGGCCCCGTGGATTAACGGGGAATTAATGCTGGCTGCTCAAAAAAACAAGCGAGCAGGCCGCGATCCACTCTCCAGGAATTGATCGCTCCAACGGGACTCCTCTACAGGCGCCGGACGATCGGCCTGGACAGAGGCGGTGGTGTCCTCAGGGCCAGCCTGGTTGCTGTTCTCGGGAAGCGAAGAGGCCGAGGCGCTGTTGGCTTCGATCACAGGAATGATCCAAAACCTGGGTCTAGCCGTTCTCAACGGTGCTGTCCTTAAACAAGATCAGCAGAAAGAATTAAAGGGTCCGCATCGTGGTGACCTGATCGAGCTCAGGTGCACCCGAGAACCGGTTGAACTGGCTCACCGCAGCCAAGCACAGTCCTTGAATTAAAAGGCAGGCCAATGAGGACCTCAACCAACGCGATGCCACAGCCCCTGTGCAACAGATTCATTCGATCAGAGATCCCTAGCCCTGCACAGTCGTCAGCGTCACAAACAAAAGAAAGCACCACCACAGCAAACAAGTGCAGCGCCATAACAAGCCCTTAACCTTGACGTGCTAAGCCCATGCCCATGGACGGAGGATGGGTCAAAGGCCAGCGCTATCTCAACCGTGAGCTGAGTTGGATTGCCTTTAATCAACGCGTCCTTGAACTCGCGGTCGACGCCAAGACGCCTCTACTCGAGCAGGCAAAGTTCAGCGCTATTTTTAGCAATAATCTTGATGAGTTTTTCATGGTCAGGGTGGCCTCCCTGATCGCACAAGTTGAATCGCAGTCAAGCCGGTGCAGCATTGATGGACGTTCAGCAGAGCAACAGCTCGAGGCGATTCAAAAACGGCTCGAACCACTGCTGAAGCAACAACAACAGCACCTCAACCGACGACTCCGGCCGCAGCTCGAGCGGCGGGGGATTGGAATCCTGGACCATCGACAACTCTCAAGACGTCAAAAGGATTGGCTGGCGAGTTTTTTCCGCAACAAGATCCAGCCCGTCCTGACGGCCACGCGGCTGAACACACCGGGGATCCCCTTCCCCTTTATCAGCAGCCTGAGCCTGAATCTGGCCGTTGAAGTCCGCGGCCAAGGAAGCGGCAACCGGGAACTGATCAGGATCAAGCTTCCCAAGAAAAACAGTCCCCGTTTCATCACCCTGCCGGAGGCCCTCCATGGAGAGCGCTCGCAGGCGATTCATCTCTGCGTACCGCTGGAGCAGGTGATGGAGCACAACCTCAAGGCCCTCCTACCCGGCCGTCAGATCACCAGCGTCAGCGTGTTTCGCGTCACCCGGGATGCCGATCTGGCCCTGCGGGAAGAAGAGGCCGAGGATCTGATGGAGGCGATGCAAACCAGCCTGCGCCGCAGGACAGCGGGGGGTGAGGTGGTGCGCCTGGAACTCAGCGCTGGCACCCCAGCGGCGGTGCAACGGCAGCTGACCGCGGGGATGGGCGTTCCCAGGGCGCGGGTGAATCGGGTCGATGGATTACTGGGCCTCGATGACCTGATGGAGCTGCAGGGAATCAATGCACCAACGCTGAAACAACCTCCCTTTCGCGGCTCCACTCCGGCTCCCTTGCAACGCTGTCAAAGCCCAGAAGAAGGTCGCCAGGCCAGCGAAAGCATCTTCCGTGTCATTCGCCGCGGGGATGTCCTGCTGCACCATCCCTTTGATCGCTTTGAGACGACGGTGGAGGAGTTCATCCACCAGGCCTCCTTGGATCCCAGCGTTCAGGCCATCAAGATCACGCTCTATCGCGTCTCCAAGGACTCGCCGATCATTGCCAGCCTGATCGCAGCCGCCGAGGAGGGCAAACAGGTGCTGGCCTTGGTGGAGCTCAAGGCACGCTTTGATGAGGACAACAACATCAGGTGGGCGCGGCAACTAGAGCGCTCCGGGGTGCACGTGGTCTATGGCGTCATCGGCCTCAAAACCCACACCAAAATCGCCCTCGTCATTCGCCGCGAGAAGGGCACACTTCAGGCCTATAGCCATGTCGGCACGGGCAACTACAACTCCAAAACCGCGGCGCTCTACACCGACCTGGGTCTGCTCTCCGCCGACCCGGCCCTAGGGCAGGACTTGATCAGCCTGTTCAACTACCTCACGGGGTTCTCGAAACAGAGCGCCTACCGCAAATTGCTCGTCGCTCCAACAACCCTGAGGGCCGAGATGCTGAAACTGATCGATCGCGAGATCGAGCATGCCCGAGCCGGTCTGCCCAGTGGAATCAAGGCGAAGATGAATGCGCTCGTGGATCAAGGCTTGATTGACAAGCTCTACGACGCCTCGGCGGCTGGAGTGAAGATTGAGCTGATCGTGCGGGGAGCTTGCAGCTGCACCAGCGGCATCGCCGGGCTGAGCGAGACCATCCGGGTGCGCAGCATTGTGGGCCGTTTCCTCGAGCACTCCCGCCTGTTCTGGTTCGAGAACAACGGCCAGCCCCAGGTCTGGTTCGGCAGCGCCGATTGGATGCCGCGCAATCTCGATCGGCGGGTGGAGGCCGTGGTGCCGGTGGAAAACCAGGAGCTGGTGGGCCGGATCCAGCAGCTCCTGGAGCTCTACCTCCAAGACAACCAGGCCTCCTGGCACCTCCAAAGCGATGGCCGCTACAGAGCTCCCGAACCCGCTCAGGGTGGAAGCAGTGCCCAAGTACAGCTGATGCGCGGCGTGTGATGGGAGCGTCCACACCCGGGCTCTGGGAGCTCGCCCTGACCTGCCTGCGCCTTGGCACGGTGGCCTTCGGCGGACCGCAAGCCCACTTAGCGCTGCTGCAGGAGACGTTTGTCGAGCAACGGCACTGGATTGACGCCGAGCAGTTTGAAGAGGGACTGGCGCTGTGCGAGGCGCTGCCCGGACCATCGTCGAGTCAGATGGCGATCTATTTGGGCTGGAAGCGCTGCGGCCTGCTTGGGGGGCTGGTCAGCGGCCTCTGTTTTTTGCTGCCAGGTCTGTTGGTTGTGCTCGCCCTCAGTGCCCTCTGGAGGGTGAGCCAAGACATCGAGAACCTGCGCTCGATCTCATCGGTGATGCAACCGGTGGTGGTCGCGGTGATCTGGGCCTTTGCCTGGCAACTCTTTCAACGCCGGCAGGCCCGGTGGCAGCGCTGGAGTGCAGTAGCGCTATTTGCACTGCTGGCCCTCAGCCAGGAGCTGGCGGTCACGATCCCCCTCGGTCTGGTGCTCCTGGCGGGCGGTCTGCTGCGCATGGCCTGGAGCGGCTCAGCACCAGCACTCGCCCTCTGGCCCTGGATGGGCCTTGAGGATCTGGCGCTGATGGCGACAGCCAACCCACACCTTCAACTCCTGGCGGACTTGAGCGACGTGTTTCTCAGGGCGGGGCTGCTGATCTTTGGTGGCGGCTTTGTGATCATTCCGCTGCTCGAAGGGCCGGTGCTCGAGCACGGCTGGATGAGCAGCGGGGCCTTTCTTGATGGCATCGCCATTGGACAACTCTCCCCAGGGCCGGTGGTGCTAACCAGTGCCTTCATCGGTTTTCAAGCGGGGGCAAACCTGGCGGGGGGCTGGTTTGCGATCGCAGCCGCCTGTACGGCAACAGCAGCGATGTTCCTGCCCAGCTTTGGTTTCATTCTTTTGGCTGCACCACTGATCGAGCGCCTGCGCACACGTCCCTGGGTTCAGGCCTTCCGCGAAGGAATCGTGACGTGCATCCCGGCGGTGGTCGCGGTCGCGGCGCTGCGGTTGAGCCTGGAGAGCCTCAACAGCCTGGGCAGCTGGAGTGGGGCAGGCCAGTGGTCAGTGCTGCTTGCCGCCTTAGTGCTGCGACTGAAATGGAAGCTCTCTCCAGCAGCACTGCTGATGGGAGCAGCTGCGTTTGCACTTCTGCTGAGGCCTTAGGCCTCAACCTTCGAACAGGTTGGAGCGACTCAGACCCAACTCGCCCCAGAGCTTCTTGATCTCGTCGTAGGCCGCATCTTGGGTGATCTTGCCGTTGCCTTGGAGGCCAACAATCAAACCCACCCGGTCAGCAAAGCGTTCCAGGTTTTGATGAAACAGCAATCGCTCTGGTGACCAGTCCGGGCCCCGGTAATGGCTAAAGGCTTCGAGGGGTGTTGGACCGTGATCAGAACGCTCTGAGTCACTGGGCTGAAAGGAGTGCATGACGAGTTGCCGAGCAATCAACCAAAGCGACCAGAGACGTAGTCCTGGGTGGCCTGCTGACGGGGAGCATTGAAAATGGTCTCGGTGTCAGCAAATTCCTCAAGGCAGCCGACCTTGGCGTCGGTGTCATCGAAGGTATTGACGTTAAAGAAGCCCGTCATGTCGCTGACACGAACGGCCTGCTGCATGTTGTGGGTGACGATGACGATCGTGTAGCTGTTCTTGAGCTCATGGATCATCTCCTCAATCTTCAAGGTGGAGATCGGATCCAGCGCTGAGCAGGGTTCGTCCATCAGGATCACCTCGGGTTCGACCGCAATCGTGCGGGCAATGCAAAGGCGCTGCTGTTGACCACCCGAGAGGGCATAACCGCTCTCAGCCAGCTTGTCCTTGGTTTCATCCCAGAGCGCCGCCTTGCGCAGCGACCGCTCCACCAGTTCATCCATATCGCCGGAATAGCCATTAATCCGGGCACCAAAAGCGATGTTCTCGTAGATGCTTTTTGGAAAAGGGTTGGGCTTCTGGAAGACCATGCCAATGCGGCGGCGAACCTCCACCGGATCAACCGCCGGGGAATACATGTCATGGCCATCGAAAATCACGCGGCCCTGCAGGGAGCAACCATCGATCAGATCATTCATGCGGTTGAGCGACCGCAAGACGGTGCTCTTACCGCAGCCCGAGGGGCCAATAAAGGCCGTGACCTGATGGCGGGGAATCTCCATATGAACCCCACGCACAGCCACGTTCGAGAAATAGCTGATGCTGACGTTCTCCAGCTCGAGGCAAGAGGTGGAAGAAGCAGGGGATTGAGTCATGGCTAACTGGGAAGGCAAGAAGAACGGAACGGGAGACGAAAACAGTTCGAGGGAGGCCTAGACGGAGGTGACACGCGAAATCCATCGCGCCAAGAGATTGGAGAGCAGGATCATCACCACCAAGACGAAGGAAGCGGCCCAAGCCAAGTTGTTCTGAAACTCCAGGGGCATGATCGCGAAGTTGTAGATCAATACCGACATCGAAGCGATCGGACCCAGCACCCCTTCAGGCCAGAAGGGAGAAAACAATGCCGTGAAGATCAAGGGTGCTGTTTCACCTGCAGCACGCGCGATTCCAAGCACAACACCTGTGGCGATCGAGGTCAAGGAAGCTGGGAGGGTGACCTGGGTCACCGTGACAAATTGGGATGCCCCCAGTCCAAGCGAACCCCAACGCAATTCGTTGGGGACCAACTTCAGGGCCTCATCGGTGGTCTTAATCACCGTCGGCAGCATTAACACGGCCAGGGCAATACCGCCGGCAAGGGCGCTGTAGCTCTGACCGAAAAGCAGGCGTGTGCTGACGATTAAGCCGTAGACAAAAACACCGCAGATGATCGAAGGCACGCCGGACAACACGTTCGTGCCGAAGCGGACAAAGGAGGCAAACGAACCCGAGCGGGAGAACTCCGCCAGGTAAATCCCCCCACCAATGCCGACAGGAACGGCAATCAAGCTGGCGATCAAGGTGACGACAATCGTGCCGATGATGGCATTACCAATCCCTCCCTCTTCAAGGCCGGGGGGAGGGGGAAGCTCCGTCAGCAGTGAGACTGAAAGGAACGATCCACCCTTGAGCAGCACATACCCCAGGACCAAAATCAAGGGGAGAACGGCAATGCAAGAGAAGCCAACCGCAACGGCGGTCAAGGCGAAATTCCAGCGATTGCGCGGAAGCTTTGGGTTGAAATAAAGCGATCGATTGGGCCTAGACAGTGCCATAACAGTTCTCCAGCTAGGCGTACTTCAGACTGAGGCGGCGCACAATCCACTGCGCCAGGACATTGACGATCAAGGTCATGATCATCAAGACAAATGCTGCATACATCAGCGCTGAGATTTGAATGCCATCGGCCTCACCGAATTGGTTGGCGAGCATGGCCGAGATGGTGTTAGCTGGAGCCAACAGACTCAGGCTGAAGTTATTGGAGTTTCCAATAATCATTGTGACGGCCATGGTCTCGCCCATGGCCCGGCCCAGGGCCAACATCACACCACCGGTGATTCCTGAGACAGCAGCAGGAAGAATCACCTGAACGATGGCCTGCCAACGGGTTGTACCCACCCCATAGGCGGCCTGCCTGAGTTCATTGGGCACCTGCTGCAGCGAGTCCCGGGCAATCGCGGTGATGATGGGCAGGATCATCACCACCAGAATCAAGACCGCCGGCGCCATACCAGGACCAAGCGGTTCCGTCGCGAAGAACGGCATCCAGCCCAGCTGATTGTGCAAGACCTGAAGAATGGGCCGCAGAAAGGGCTCCATCACAAAAATCGCCCAGAGTCCCAACACCACCGAGGGGATTGCTGCCAGCAGTTCAACCATCAAACCGATCACCTGCCGGTAGCCGGAGGGAATCAGGTTCTCGGTGATGAAGATCGCCGTGCCAACACCCAACGGAACGGCGATCAAGATGGCCAACAAGGAAGACACCAGCGTCCCGTAGATGGCCGTTAACGCTCCATAGCTATTGAGACCGGGGTCCCAATCAGAAACCACCAAAAAGGAGAGGCCAAATTCAGCCATGGCATCCCGAGATCCCCACAGGACCGTGAGCAGGATGCCGACCAGGACCAGTCCAACAAGGGAGGCCAGGATGACCACGAGGCGCCGAAAGCCCTCATCGATCAGCTTCTCAGAAACGGGACGGCGGCGCAGCGCATAAACCGGTCCACCCTCCAACTCCTGAGGGGGAGGCACTGATTGATCCACAACGCGAGAGTTTCTCTGTATAACCTGTCACGCCAAGGCCAAAATCTCCTTAAGAAGTGCTTAACGCAGGCCGACAACACCCCAATCGCCCAGCCAGTCACACCCAAAGCCCCCAATAACGTATCAAGGAATACGCCACCACCTAGAACTGAGCGTTAAATTGGAAGGAACTAAAAATGATTCATTGCTAATTAACACCCAATTCGGATCCATCAGTTTCGTCCCTGGATGCGGTTGGGTGAATTCGTCCAATCAGCCGCAGCCCAAGAAAAAAAGACAAGTCAAGACTGAGAAGCAAGAGGCATCCCAGTCCACTCAATCGAAATAATTCACACCTGAAACAAAAGCCACCCTTAGCGGGGTGGCTTTTTAGTGAGAACACCAGGGCTATCCATCGACAAAAAAGGCAGGGGTTTCCCCCTGCCCTTTGATCAGTGAGAGATCCAGCGGATCACTTACCGATCTTGTTGACCGCAGCGCGGGCCTTGCTCAGGATTGAGCCCTTGAGGGGAACGAAGCCGAGGTCATCAGCCTTGGCCTGAGCCTGATCGCTCAGCATGTAATTGAAGGTCTTCTTGATGGTGTCGGCGTTGGCACCATTGCCCTTCTGATAAGCCAAAACCCAGGTCAGGGTCGCGATCGGGTAGGCACCCTTGGCGGTGGGGTTGGGGTTCGAGCCAGCCAGGTTCTGATCGAGCTTGATGCCGTTCAGGGCTTTGGCACCGGAGGTGTAGCTGGGCTTGATGAACTCACCCGACTTGTTCTGCAGCGCAGCGGCCTTGACGGCACCGCGGATGTACGACTGGTTGACGTAACCAATCGCACCCTGCTTGTTGGAGATCACACCGGCGACACCGGAGTTGCCCTTGGCACCAACGGCGTTTGCACCAGGCCACTTGACGGACTTACCGGAGCCCAGCTTCCACTCAGAGGAGAAGGCAGCCAGGGACTGGGTGAAGGCTTTGGTGGTTCCGGAACCGTCGGAGCGGTGCACCCAGGTGATCGGACCAGCGGCGCAACCCAGGTCCTTCCAGTTGGTGATCTTGCCGATCGCCACTTGGACAGCCTGGGATTGGGTGAGCTTCAGGTCACAGCCGGGCTTGTTGTAACCGAAGGCGATGGTGCCGCCCACCATGGGGATCTGCACCAGACCGCGGGTCACCTTGGCGATGTCCTTGGCCTTCATCGGATCATCCGATGCACCGAAGTTGACGGTCTGGTCGATGAACGCCTTACGGCCAGAACCTGAGCCAACGGCCTGGTAGTTGACCTGGGGGCCACCGGCCTTCGCCAGATCAGCGAACCAACGCTGATAGATCTTGGCGGGGAAGGTTGCGCCAGCAGCACTGAGGCGATCTGCGGCGGAGGCGGACATGCCGGTGCCGACGGCCAGCAGGGAGCCGATCAGGAGGGCCTTCTTCGCGAAGGTCATGGATAAAACCTTGTGGTTCCCCTCCATCTACGCAAGTGATGATCCGCCCTGCGTTAGGGGCTGGTTAAGGCCTCGTGAACGTTGCGTGAATCAGCAGCAGGACTGGGCTTTGAGGGGCCTACTGGTCTGCAAACGCTGAAGCCAATCACTCAATTCGGCCAGGGCCTCAGGGCTCAGGCGGTAGTAGACCCAGCGCCCCTGAACCCGGGACTCCAGCAGGCCCGCCTCGCGCATCACCTTGAGGTGAAAGGAGAGCTTGGACTGGGCCAGGCCCATCTGCTCGGTCAGCTCACAGACGCAGCGCTCACCCCCCGCCAGCGCCAGGGCCACCTCCAGGCGATGGGGATCCGCCAGGGCCTTGAACAACGCGCTGAGGGCTTGGGACACAGCTCGGAGCAGGCCTAACCGCACCTTAACCAATCAAGAAACCTTGATGCATCAAACTTTGTTGATCAGTTGATTGGGGTTGGTCATGCGCATTGGCATCAACGGCTTCGGACGCATCGGACGACTGGTCTGCCGCGCCCTCTGGGGACGGCCAGGCATTGAGATCGTTCAGATCAACGACAACCAGGCCACGGCCGAGTCAGCCGCCCACCTGCTCTGCTTTGACTCCGTCCATGGTCGCTGGGATCGCCAGGCCGAGGCCCTCAGCGAGAGCGAGCTGCTGATCGATGGGCGGCGCCTGAACTTCAGCCGCAACGGCACCCCCGCCGAGGTGTCCTGGTCTGCCGCAGGTGTGGAGATGGTGCTCGAGTGCAGCGGCCGCTTCAAGACCACCGAGGCCCTCGAGCCCTATTTCAGCCAAGGCGGCATCCAGCGCGTGGTGGTGGGCTGCCCCGTCAAAGGCGCACTGAACATCGTCTATGGGATCAACCACGACCTCTATGACCCCAACCAGCACCGGCTGGTGACCGCGGCGTCCTGCACCACCAACTGCCTGGCCCCGATCGTGAAGGTCGTGCATGAGCAGTTCGGCATCCGCCATGGCTCGATCACGACCCTGCATGACGTCACCAACACCCAGGTGGTGGTCGACGCCTTCAAAAGCGACCTGCGGCGCTCACGCTCCTGCCTGCAATCGCTGATCCCCACCACCACCGGATCAGCCAAGGCCATCGCCATGATCTTCCCGGAGCTCGAGGGCAAGCTCAACGGCCATGCCGTTCGTATCCCCCTGCTGAATGCCTCCTTGACCGATGCGGTCTTTGAGCTCGAGCGACCCACCAGCGCCGAGGCGGTCAACCAGGCCTTCGAGCAGGCCGCGCAGGGGGCACTCAAGGGAATCTTGGGCTACGAAAGCCGGCCGCTGGTCTCCATCGACTACGTCAACGACAACCGCAGCGTGGTGATCGATGCCCTCTCCACGATGGTGGTCGACGGGACCCAGCTGAAGGTCTACGGCTGGTACGACAACGAGTGGGGCTACAGCTCCCGCATGGCCGATCTGGTCAGCCATCTCGTCCAGCTGGAGCCCCAAGGATGAGCGGACTCTCCGCCCTGCAGCAGTACCAGCGGGTCACCGCCAATTACTGGGCCTTCACCCTCACCGATGGGGCCCTGCGGATGCTGGTGGTCTTCCACTTCCATCAGCTGGGCTACACCAGCCTGGAGATTGCCTTTCTCTTTCTCTTCTATGAGTTCTTTGGGATCCTGACCAACCTCTACGGCGGATGGCTTGGGGCCCGCTTTGGCCTGCGGCTGACGCTTTGGCTCGGCACCTGGATGCAGATCGGCGCCCTGCTGATGCTGATTCCGGTGGCGGACTCCTGGCCGAAGTGGTGGAGCGTTGCCTACGTCATGGCCGCCCAGGCCCTGAGCGGGATCGCCAAGGATCTCAACAAGATGAGCGCCAAAAGCGCGATCAAAACCGTCGTCAAGAGCCATGACGGCGATCAGCAACTCTTCCGCTGGGTGGCGATCCTGACCGGCTCCAAAAATGCCCTCAAGGGCGTTGGTTTTTTCCTGGGGGGCGTCCTCTTGACCGCCCTGGGCTTCAACGCGTCGGTGGGCGTGATGGCGGCGGGTTTGATGTTGGCCTTTCTGGTCACCCTGGGGCTGCCGGCCGACATGGGGCAGATGAAACGCAAGCCCAAAGTCCAATCCCTGTTCTCCAAAAGCGAGGGCATCAACGTGCTCTCACTGGCGCGGATGTTCCTCTTTGGGGCTCGGGATGTCTGGTTTGTGGTCGCCTTACCGGTCTTCCTGGAGACGACCCTGAACTGGCGCTTCTGGGAAGTGGGCAGCTTCATGGGCCTCTGGGTGATTGGCTACGGAATCGTTCAGGGATCCGCTCCGGCCCTGCGGCGCAGCTGGGGGCAAACCAGGTCCCCTGGCGCATCGGCCGTGCAGTTTTGGAGCGCCCTGCTCACGGCGATTCCCGCCTTGATTGCCATTGCCCTATGGCGACAGGTCGCCGATCCAGGTCTGGCGGTGGTGGCAGGTCTAACCGCCTTCGGGGTGGTCTTTGCGATGAACTCCTCGATTCACAGCTACATGGTTCTCGCCTACAGCGACGGCGAAGCAGTGAGCCTGGACGTGGGCTTCTATTACATGGCCAATGCCGCAGGACGGCTGCTTGGCACCCTGCTCTCGGGAGCGATCTTTCTGATCGGCGGGCTCCAGGCCTGTCTCTGGTGCTCGGCGTTGATGGTGGGACTGGCCTGGCTGTTCAGCCTGAAGCTGCCGCCAGTGCGAAGCGCCTAGCGCTGAAACAGCGCACGGATCTGCGGGCTGCGCTCCGGGCAGAGCATCGGCGTGTAATAGCGAACGGCGGCAGTTTCCACCTCCTCAGGCAGGATCCCGGCAAAGGACACCCCCTCCCGCTCAAAGGCCTCGCTGAGGCGCTGTTGCTGGGCCAAGAGCAGCGCAGGCTGATCAAACGAGTCGCAGAGCAGCTGGGCATAGAGCCGCGCTGCACAGCCGGTGTGGCCAAAGCGCCGCACGCAATCGCCCACAAGCTCTGGAGGCTGCGGCTGCGCCCAACCAGCACAGGGCCAAGCCAGCAACAGCAAGGAGATCGCCTCCCCCAGGGGGGCACGCAGGCGGAATGCCATTAACGCTGGCGCTCCACCGAGCAGGCCAGAAAGCGCTCCAACTCCTTGGCATCCAGGCTCGGGGGCTTGGCAGCGGTCAACAGGGCGGGATGAATCGTGCGCAGTTGATCCGCAAGCTGATCGCGCTCGGTCACCGCAGCCTCCTGGCGCTGCTGCAGGGCCTCCTGCCAGACCAGACGGCGCTTGGCTTCACTGCGCCGCCACTCCGCCACGGCCTGCTCGTACTGCTCCTGCTCGGTCTGCTGGTCGTAGATCGTCAGTAGACGTTGCTCTTCGGGGTCCAGGGGCAGGGGCGCCAATGCTGAGGTGAACGACTCTTCTTCAAGCGCCTTCAACCGCGACTCGGTCTCGCGGTAGCGCTCCACCAGCGGCGGCAGGCTCTCGCGATAGCGCCGGCATTGCACCAGGGCCTGGCGCTGCGCCTCGCTGTCCTGCTGAGGAGCGTTCTTGCTTGCAGGCCCTGAACAGCTGGCCAACAGCAGCAGCACCAGTACCGCGGCCCCTAGCCGAGGGTGAGGCATCCGAACCATCCGGACGAGTGCGCCCATGCTCGCAGGACTCGAGCGACAACGACCCCATTTGGGGGTATCGAGGGACGGGCGGCCAGATCTAGCTGTACTCCGCAGCAAAGACGAGCTCTTGGACAGCATCGACGCCCACATCGCCCAGGACCGCAGCGAGCTGGAGAAAGCCCGCAACGAAGGCGACAAACCCAAGGCCGCTCACCTTGAAGCCGAGCTCAAGGACCTCGAGACCTACAAGGCTCACCACCCCGGCGAGAGCAAAGACCCCAGCCCGATGGAGGTCTACTGCGACCTGAATCCTGAGGCGCCCGGCTGCCTCGTCTATGACGACTAATCCGATGACCGCTACCGCGCCCCAAGCACCCAGCATCACCATTGGTGAACTGGAGGCCAACTATCAGCTCTACTGCAAGGCACTGAAGATGCTGATTGCAGAGAAGCGCACCCTCAACAAGATCCAAAAAACGGTGTGTTGGGGAAAATTGGCCACCCTCCACCACTGTCTTCCTAGGCAGTACAAATCACCCGATTACCTCTACGCCCAACTGCTCAAAGCACAGTCCACACCAAAAGCGTGAGACCGGCTTTGTGTTCGATCTCGCGACAGAGGTCAATCACTCAATCCCGCACAAAAGCGCTGTGCGGGATTTTTTATTGAGCGCGCGATTGGATTAGACACGAAATAAGTCGAATTCACAGGATCCAACCGGCGGGGCCACCGCAGGTCGATGATGGATGCACCGCTCGGATTGAGCGATGGATCTCACCCCCTATCTCGAGACGCTGCAAGGGAGCAACCTTGATGAGGTCCTGCTCTCGGTTGCCGTCAGCGGGAAGGTTGCTCTGGCGATGAAAGGGCGCTTTTTTCTGCGCTGCCTCTGCGAGAGCTTCCGTGAGACCGAGCTCATCGGCTGCGCCGTCACCGATGAAGCGAGCTGCCTGAACTATCTGAGCCAAGAGCCCTACGAGCTGCTGATCTGCACCGACTTTCTTGAAAGCGGCAGCGGCTTCGATCTCGCCCGCAAGGCCAAGGCACTACAACCCCAGCTGAAGGTGGTGATGCTCGCCTTGGGGGATGCGATTCCGGTGGAACATGCCGAGGCGTCCTGGCTGGAGGCGGTCGTGGCCGAGGCGGACTTCATCGAAGACCAAAAACCGCTGGAGGCTGCTGTCCTGGCGGTGATGGGCCATCACGCCTACCGCAGTCCCTCCCTGCGCTCTGGCCAGCTGCCGTACCTGAGCTGCCCGCGCCTGACCCCAAGGGAATATGAAGTCCTGGACCTTTTGGCCAGCGGCCTGACGGACCGTGAAATTGCTGAACAGCTGGTGGTCAGCGAGGAGACCGCGCGCACCTACACCAAGCGGCTGCTGAAAACCCTGGAGGTCAACAACCGGGTTCAGGCGGTCCTCAAGGGAATGCGTTGCGGGATGGTGAAGATCTAGGCCAAAGCGTGGCTAGAACCCAACTATCTGATCGCGCCGCCTGCCATGGCCAGCCACACCATCACGCTTGAGGCGGCTGGCTCCTTTCCCTGCAACAGCGAGCAGTACATCCTTGATGCGGCGGAGGCTGCCGGCATCGACCTGCCCTTCTCCTGCCGGGCAGGCGCCTGCAGCACCTGTGCTGCCCAAGTCCTGCAGGGGACGGTGGATCAAGCCGATCAGAGCTTCCTCGATGGGCCACAAATCGAGCAGGGCTATGCCTTGCTCTGCGTCAGCTATCCACGCAGCGACTGCCTCCTGCGCACGGACGTAGCCGCCGAGCTGAATTAACACCAAGATGCGCCAAGCCATCCCGGGGAGTACGGCCATGGGCACCGCTCGCATTCTTCTGTCTGCAGCACTGCTTGCCGGGGCAGTTCCGATGCATCCGCTTCAGGCCGCCGAGAGCCGTTGCCCGAGCAGTAGCGGACGCTTCGCCGTCTGGGGAGCTGGCGTGGTCACCGCCAGCAAGACCCCAACCGCTCGCCTCATGGAGGAGCGCTGGTTGCCCGGGGGGCAGGTCGAGGGCCTGCTGGTGGAACGACTGGGCAGCGAAGAACGCCGCAGTGCCTATCGGGGCCAGCGCAGGATCACGGACAACTGCGTGGCGGTGATCGAACGGCAACTGCCTTGGGGCATCGACCGCAGCGAGGTGGTGCTCGATGGTCGCGGTCGTCCGGTCTATGGCTTGATCCGCACCGAAGGCCGAGTGATCAGCAGCAGTTGGCTGCCCATGGCCACCGGGCGCTGCAACAGCGCCAACCTCAACGGCCTGGTGGTCAGCCGGCAGATGGGGCTCAGCCAAGTCCAAGGCGGCTGGAGTCCCAATGCCGTCGTGCAGCGCGAGCAGTGGAAGGACGGCCGGGTGGAGGGGCTGGCCCTCTCCAGCTATGGCGCTGACAGCGAAACCGCGCGCTACAGCGGCCAGCTCAGCCTGAACCCCAAGAGCTGCTGGGGCACCATCCAGCAAACCGACGAGAAGGGACGGGCCTACAACTACAGCGCCTTGATCGTGAATGGCCGCCGCAGCAATGGGGCCCGCGGCTACCTCTACCTCCAGCGCGATCCAGGGGACCTGACGGTCGGTTGGCTGGTGCGCGACTAAGCGATCAGCACCCTGGCGATCACCGCGGCCTGCGCAAAGCCCAACTGCCCCAGATGCTCCAGGGCTGCCTCAGCGCGGGAAGCCGGCAGAGCAGCCAACAGCGGACCGCAGGTCTGCGGGTCGATCCAGAGCTGCTGATCGACGGCGGAGGCTGGGGCGCTCAGACGCACCCCACCCCCGGGATCCAGCTGGGCCAGGGCCCTGGCGTTGGAGGGGGCCAAGGTGCTGGCCTGTCCCTGTTCCAACAGGGTGCGGGCACCGGCCAGGGCAGGAATGGCCCCCGGGTCTAACTCCACCTCTTGGCCGGCGCCGAGCATTTCACCGAGGTGGCCGAGCAGGCCAAAGCCAGTGATGTCGGTGCAGGCACTGCAGCCGTAGTGCTGCAACAGCTCCACCAGGGGAGCCTGGCTTTGCTGCATCGTCTCCAGGGCCGCGTCAATCCACTGGGGTTTGGCAACCCCGGCCATGGCCGCCGCGAAGAGCACCCCGGTGCCGATGGGCCGGGTCAAGAGCAACACCTGATCGCTCTGCAGGGGCCCCTTGGGCCAATGCCGCTGCGGATCAACCGATCCATTCACGCTCAGGCTCAAGGCCAAGCCCGCGCCATCGCGCCCCTCCAGGGTGTGACCACCCAGCAAGGGCACCCCCAGGGGATCAAGCACCGAACGCACCCCCGCCAGGGTCTGAAAGAGCAGCTCCTGTTGCAGCGGCGCGGCGGCCTCCGGCAGGGTCACCAGGGCCTGAACGCTCTGCAGCTGGGCGCCACAGGCCCAGATGTCGCTGCTGGCATGCAGGGTGGTCAGCCGGGCATTGAGCCAGGGGTCATCCAGCAACGCTGGAAACCCATCGAGGCTTTGCAGCAACAACCCGCCGGTTGACGTGGCGGCCAGGACCGCGGCGTCCTCCGGCGGTGGGCAGTCCCCCCCCGGCTGCAGGCGGGCCAGGGCGCCCTCTAGGGGGTCGGCCGCCAGCTTGGCGGCACAGCCCCGGCAGGCCATCACGGCCCCAGCGGCCATGGCTCCGGTGCGGGCGAATCCGGCCATGAAGCGTCGATCAATCGCCTCTTTCCAGCGCCAGAGCCAGCGGGAGGGACCCAGGGACCAGGGCCCGTAGAAGGCCACCGCCCGCCTGCGGCCATCGCCCAGCAACTGCAGGGCCCTGGCCTGGGGACGCCAAGGCCTCAGCGCTCGCTTGGGCTGCTCGAGGCTGCGTTTGAGGTTGATCGCCAGCAGCGGCGCCGCACGCACAGCCCAGACCCCGGAAGCCGGCCGAGGATCCCGGCGAATCAGCCCGCAGTCGCCGCTGGCAAAGATCCGGGGATGGCCCTCCACCGCCAGACTCGGCTCCGTCCAGATCCGCCCGGTCTGGGGATCACAGGGCAGACCACTGGCCGCCAGCCAGGGCGGCGCCTCACTGCCGGTGCAGGCCAGATCCGCAGGCCGCTCGGGACCGACGCCGCGGCCCAGGGGGATGCCGGCCTCCGCCAACAGGCGCTCTCCGGCGCGGTTCGCCGCTGGCGATCCCAAGTGCAGCTGCTCACCGCGCAGCAGCAGCTCGGGCTGATGCCCCTGGGCCCGCAGGGCCAGGGCCACCTCCACCGCAGCGGCACCGCCCCCGCGGATGGTTAGCGACGGCGGTGCCTGCTTGAGCCACTGCAGGAAGGGCTCCAGCGGCTTCACCCCGAGTTGCCCCTCGGCGTGTTGGGTCTGACAGCCCAGATCCAGGCTGAGGCGATCGAACTGCAGCGGCGGCCGCCCGGCCAGCAGCAGCTGGGAGCGCGGCAGGTCGAGTCCCGTGATCTCAGCGCGCACAAAGGCCACGCCCGCCCGCTGGCAGAGATCGCGCAGATCAATGGCGCAGTCCTCGTGGCTGTAGAGACCCGCCACCAGCCCCGGCACCATGCCGGAATACAGGGCGGTGCTGCCCCGATTGACCAGCACCACGGCGGTGCGTTTGGGCTTGAGCTGCGGCCGCATCAACCAGCGCCGCAGCAGCAGGGCATGGCTGTGGCCACCCCCCGCCAGCAGCAGCAGCTGATCGGGATCGCTCAAGGTCGCCCCTGGGCCGAGGCGCCCAGATCCATGCCCTTGGTTTCGATGCAGGCCTGAACCTGGCGCGGTTGAGGGCTCTCCATTTAGGCAATCTGGCTCAGGAATTGCCGGGTGCGCTCGTGTTGCGGCGCAGTGAAGAATTGCTCGGGCGGTGCCATCTCCACCACCTCCCCCTCGGCCATCAAGACCACCCGACTGGCCACCTGCCGGGCAAAGCGCACCTCATGGGTGACGACCACCATCGTCATCCCCTCGCGGGCCAACTCCTGCATCACCTCGAGCACCTCCTGCACCATCTCGGGATCGAGGGCACTGGTGGGTTCATCGAAGAGCAGCACCCGCGGTTCCATGCAGAGGGAGCGGGCAATCGCCACCCGTTGCTGCTGACCGCCGGAGAGCTGCCCGGGGTACTTGTGGGCCTGCTCGCGGATGTTGACCCGCTCAAGGAGCGCCAAGGCCTCCTGCTCCACCTCCGCCTTCTTCCGCTTGCGCACCAGCACCGGAGCGAGACAGAGGTTCTCCAGCACCGTGAGGTGGGGGAAGAGGTTGAACTGTTGGAAGACCATCCCCACCTCCCGGCGGATCGCATCGATGTTGCGCACGTCATCGGAGAGGGTCATCCCATCGACGACGATCGATCCCCCCTGGATGTCCTCCAGGGCATTGAAGGTGCGAATGAAGGTGCTCTTGCCGGAGCCGGAGGGCCCCATGATCACCACCACCTCACCGCGGTAGACGTTCAGGTCCACACCCCGCAGAGCGTGGTAGCCATTGGGGTACCACTTCTCGACCCCGCGGGCCTCGATCATCAGGTCGCGATCCGTCATGGGGGACTCAGGCGGGTTGAGGGTTGGAGTTCAGGCGGGTTTCCAGGGCGCGGCTCCCCAAACCCAAGGCAGCGCAGCAGCACCAAAACAGCACCGCCAACACGAGATAAACCTCGGCGTCCTTGCCGAGGAACGCGGGATTGGCCATCACCGCCCGGGCCGTGCCCAGCAGCTCAAACAGACCAATCAGCGAGAGCAAGGTGGTGTCCTGCAGCAGGTTGATGAATTGCCCGACCATCGCCGGAAGGGCGACCCGGAGGGCCTGGGGCAGCACCACCTTGAGCATGGCCTGATGGACCGGCAAGCCCAGGGCGCGGGCTGCCTCCATCTGCCCCGGCGGCAACGCCACCAGACCAGAGCGGACGGCCTCGGCCACATAGGCCGCCGCAAAGAAGGTCAGCACCCAGGCCGCCCGCCAGACCCGATCCGGCGAGAAGCCACCGGGCAAGAGCAAGCCCAGGATGTTCTGCCCGAGGAAGAGCAGGGTGATCAGCGGTGCCCCGCGGATGAACTCGATGTAGAGCACCGAGAGCCAACGCAAGAGCGGCAAACGGCTGCGCCGCCCCAGGGCCAGCAACACCCCCAGGGGGAAGCAGAGCAGGATCGCGAAACTGGCCTCGATCAAGGTCAAGAGCAGCCCCCCCCAGCGGGAGGGGGAGACCACCGGGAGACCCAATCCCCCCGCAATCAGGGTCATCCCCAGCAGGTAGAGCAGCGGCCAGATCACGGGCCAGCCGCGGCGGAAGGCAGCGGGAAGGGCCGGGCCAAGGCGCCCGGCCCACCAGCGGCAGGCCAACAGCAGCGCCGTGATCCCCCACCAACGCTGGCTGATGGCAGCACTGAGCTGAAGAAACAGGGGCAGGAGCAACGCCAAGCCGGCGAGCACTGCAGCGGCCAGGCGGTCGTTCGCCGGCCAAAGCCGTGCCCGGCGATCGGGGCGAGGGAAGGCCCGCAGCCATCCCCAACTCAACCCCGTGGCTGCCGCCAGAAGAACGCTCAGCAGCCAGAGACGCCACTGCTGATCCAGGGGATAGCGGCCGATGGCGAACAGGGTGCTGTTGGCCTGAATCACCGCCCACTGGGCCTTAAAGACCAACCAGTGCAGCAGGGCCTGGCCGCCAGCCAGCAAGGCCGCCAGCAGCACCACGGTGATCAGCCCATCGAGGCGAGAGGCGAACAGGGCGGCCCGTAGCCGTTGCAGAGAAGAGGAGCGCTCCATCAACGGCTCCTCAGCTGCACCGCGCGGTTCAGCGCATTCATTAGGGCAGAGATCACCAGGTCCATGGCCAGGTAGGCCCCCAGCAGGATCACCATCACCTCCACCGCCCGTCCGGTTTGGTTGAGGGTGGTCTCCGCCACCGAATAGAGATCGGCGTAGCCGCAGGCAATGGCGAGCGAGGAACTCTTCGCCAGGGAGATGTACTGGTTGTTCAAACCGGGCACGATCACCGGCAGGGCCTGGGGCAGGACCACCCGGCGCAGGGTTTGCAGGGGGCTGAAGCCCAGGGCACGGGCGGCCTCCCACTGCCCCTTGGGCACCGAAGCAATCCCGCCGCGCACCACCTCCGAGATGAAGGCCGAGATGTAGACGATCAGACCGGTCAGCAGGGCCGCGAACTCAACACTCAGGCGAATCGGTGCCTGCCAGACCCCATTCACCAACTCAGGCATGCCCAGGTAGAGGCCCGATTGGGCGAGGACGACGCCGGGCCACTGGATTGCCTGGGCACCACCCGGCAAGGAGAGGAAGACGACGAAATACCAAAACACCAACTGCAAGAGCAGAGGGATGTTGCGGATCAGCTCGACGTAGACCCGCGCCAGGCCGCGCAGCAGAGCGTTGCCACTAAAGGAGGCCACGCCGACGGCGGTGCCGACGATCGAGGCGCCAATCAGACCGATGACGACAACCCGCAGGGTGTTGACCAGTCCCGCCAGCAGCGCCCACCAGTAGGGCTGATCGGCGCTGAAGGGCAACCAACTGCCGGCGATGTCAAAACCGGCGGGGTTGCCGATCCAGCGCCAGGTCAGCAGCAACCCGGCCGCCGCCAGGTTCTGCACCAGGTTCCCCAGCAGGAAAGCCACCAGAACCAGCACCAGCAGACCGACCGCGGCCTGCACCAACCAGGGGATCAGGCGGCGGTTGCGCCACCAAGGGGTGACAGACGGAGCCATCAGCGGAAGGGCGGCGAATAGATCAGGCCGCCATCGGTCCACTGGCGATTGGTGCCCCGCTCCAGGTTGATGCGGGTGTTCACGCCCAGGTTGCGCTCAAAGATCTCGCCGTAGTTGCCGACGGCCTTGATCACCTGAACGACAAAGTCAGCCGGCAATCCGAGCTGCTGCCCCAGCTGGCCATCGACCCCCAGGAAGCGCCGCAGATCCGCCTGGTTGCTATCGGCCTGGGCCTCAGCGAGCTTGGCCTCGACGTTGGCCTGGGTGATGCCGGATTCTTCCGCCTGCATCAGGGCATAGGCGATCCAACGCACCGCATCGGCCCAGGCCGGATCACCGTTGACCGTGCCCATGGCCAAGGGTTCTTTGCTCAGGTCACCGGCGAGCAGGACATGGGCCTTGGGATCGGGAAAGCTGCTGCGCTTGGCGGCCAGCAGCGCCCGGTCACTGGTGACCGCCACGCAACGGCCCTGGAGGTAGGCCCCATAGGTCTGACCATCGTTTTGGAACTTCAGCGGCATGTAGGCGGCGTTGAGCTCCCGCATCCGATCCGCCAGGTTCAGCTCGGTCGTGGTCCCGGTGGTCACACAGATCGGCTTACCGGCTAACTGCTTCAAGGAGGTGATGCCGCTGCCCGCGTTCACCATCACGGCCTGACCGCCATAGAAGTGAATCGGCGCAAAGCTGAGGGCATTGCCCCCTGCCGCATCGCGGCTGAGGGTCATGGTGGTGCTGCGGGAGAGCAGATCCACTTCACCGCTATTGACCGCCGCAAAGCGCTCGCTGGCGCTCAGGTCGCGGAACTCCACCTTGGCGGGATCTGAGAGCACCCCAGCGGCGACCGCACGGCAGAGGTCCACCTCAAAGCCCTGGTAGCGGCCATCGGGAGCGACAAAACTGAAGCCCGGCAACTTGCCATCAACGCCGCAGACCAATTGCCCGCGGGCTTTCACCGCGGCCAGTTTTTGGCTTTGGGGCCCCGAGCCCTCCACAGCGCAGCCGGTGAGGACGAGACCAGCGAGCAGAGGAAGCGCTCGAAGGACCTTGCGGGGGGAAAAGGGCATCAACCAGGGCTCATTTCGCGAATTGTGCCATCGGTTTTTAGGGCTGGGCCATCGCCAATGAGGCCATGAAGCCCCCGATCGGAGCATCAAAACGCCGACGCGCTCTGCCTAGGGTCACCCCACCTATCGCTGAACGCAACGCGTCGATGAGCTCCATCAAGCGCTTGAGCTGGGCCATTGAGAACGTCTTTGAGCGCTGGCTCTGGAAATTCCGTTTGATCGCGATCGTGCCCGTGGTGATGAGCCTGCTCGGCAGCGGGGCGACCTTCATCAGCGGCACCTCCGAGATCTGGCACTCGATGGGGCTGCTCCTCGATGCCTCGCCCGATGACAGCCGCACGGTGGCCCTACTGCTGGGTGAACTGGTCGGCGGCGTCGATCTCTACTTGATCGGGATCGCCCTGATGATCTTTGGCTACGGCGTCTATGAGCTGCTGATCTCCGACATCGAAGCGGCGCGCAGCCCCGGAGCTGGTGGCAATGGGCTTCTGGACATCCGCAGCTTGGATGTGCTCAAGGAAAAGTTGGTGAAGGTGATCCTGGTGGCCTTGATCGTGGCTGCCTTCAAGTCGATGTTGATCTTCCCGATCGACAACACCACCAACCTGCTGGTCTTCTCAGGCTCGGTGCTGCTCTTGGCCCTCTCGGCCTATCTGGTCTCCGGCGGTCCCAACCGCTCCACCTGGAATCAGCCCCGGGAAACCCCCTTTGAGTAGGGCTCGCGCATTGTGTAAAACGAAGGGATGAGCAGCACCCTCACGATCCGCACCCCGGATGACTGGCATCTCCACCTGCGCGATGGGGAGATGCTGCAGGCCGTGGTTGGACACACGGCACGGCAGTTCGCCCGGGCGATCGTGATGCCCAACCTCAAACCGCCGGTGACGACGGTGGAGCAGGCACGGGCCTATCGAGAACGGATCACGGCCGCCCTAACGGCCAGCCAAGGGCCGGATGCCGCCGCGGCCTTCACGCCGCTGATGACGGCCTACCTGACCGAAACAATCGAGCCAGCCGAGCTGGAGCGCGGCTTCAGCGAAGGGGTCTTCAGCGCCGCCAAGCTCTATCCCGCCGGTGCGACCACCAACTCCGACGCCGGCGTGCGCGATCTCGCCCACATCAGCGCCGTGCTCGCCTGCATGGAGCGGATTGGCATGCCGCTGCTGATCCATGGCGAGGTCACCGATCCCGCCGTCGACATCTTTGATCGCGAGGCGGTCTTCATCGAACGGCAGTTGATCCCTCTGCTCCAGCGTCATCCGGCCCTGAAGGTGGTGCTGGAGCACATCACGACCGCCGACGCCGCCCAGTTCGTGGCGGAGGGTCCAGCCAACCTGGCGGCGACGATCACCCCCCACCACCTCCACATCAACCGCAACGCCCTCTTCCAGGGGGGTCTGCGGCCGGACTTCTATTGCTTGCCCATCGCCAAGCGGGAGCGCCATCGCCTGGCCCTACGGGCCGCGGCCACCAGCGGCAGCACCAAATTTTTCCTGGGGACCGACTCCGCTCCCCACCCCAGGGGCGCCAAAGAATCGGCCTGCGGCTGCGCCGGGATCTACAACGCCCCCTTCGCCATTGAGAGCTACGCCCAGGTTTTTGAAGAGGAGGGCGTTCTCGATCGCCTGGAGAACTTCGCCAGCGTGCATGGGCCCAACTTCTACGGGCTGCCGCTCAACAACGGAACGATCCAACTGGAGCGCAGCAGCGACAGCGACTTCATCCCAGGGTTAATGGAACTGGAGAACGGCAGCAGCTCGCCGACAACCCTGGTGCCCTTTCACGCCGGGGAAACCCTGAATTGGCGCCTGAAGCAGGCGCAATGG
>NZ_JAFMFX010000086.1:0-5909 GCF_017855895.1 Vulcanococcus sp. CPBay_Sum15L08_68
ATCACCGTCAGCCCCATGCCCACGGCCGGACAACTGGGGAAGACGCTGGCATCAGCGACATAGAGGTTGGCCAGCTCATGGCTCCGCCCCTGGAGATCCACCACCGATGTCGCCGGATTGGAGCCCATGCGGCAGGTGCCGCAGACACTACCCATCACCGTCAGAGGAGCCTCACCGCGGGGGTGCGTTGGAGCGGGCTTCACCACATGGCAAAGGGGGTCGTTCTCCACCTTCTTCAAGGTGTCGATCCAGCGATAGACCAAGCGGTCATGGGCCTCGCGGTTGTTCGGGAGGTAGTGAATCTGGAGATGATTCCCCCGCAGGGTCACCCGGTTGTGGGCATCGGGCAGAACCGGGCTCATCGCCCACCAGGTCACCGATCGGGCAGCCAATTGCTCCAGGCCAAAGTTGGGCATCAACTTGGTCACCAGGGAGAGAACCGGTGGGGATTCCGCAAACAGGGCGTCCTGCAGAACACCGCCGCCACTGGCAATCGAGCCCAGGGGGAAGCTGACATTGCTGTCGCCCCAGAGGTAATCCGTGATGCCCAGGCTGCGGCCATAGCGACCGGAATTGGCCGCCGCCGCCAGCTGAATAATCGACGTCAGCTGGGGCTTCATCAGATTGCGGCCCACCTGATCAGAGCCGTTGGCCAGTCCGCGGCTGTGGTGCTCGGTCGCTGAGCGCAGCAGGATCGCAGCACTGTTGATGGCGCCTGCGGCCAGAACCACCAGATCGCCACTGAACAACCAGGCGTGACCGTCGACCTCCGCCTCGACCGCACGCACCTCATTGCCGCTGGGGTTGACGTGCAGGCGGCGCACCTTGACGCGATCACGGATGCTGACATTGCTGGCCTGTTTCGCCAGATCCACGCCGAACAACTCCGCATCACCCGTGGGGTCCTCAGCAGATTCCGACCAACTCAGCGGCAGGGCATAGGGGTGGGTCCCCTGACGCTCCAGCGCTGCCCTGAGCTCAGCCACCCAGGGCTCAAAGGACCTCGGGCGATGGCCATAGGGCCCAGTGCGACCAGGCTCAGTCGGGTCGACACCGGCTTCGCCGTGGACCCGATAGAGCGCTTCGGCCCGGTCGTAATAAGGGGCGAAATCCTCGTAGCTCAGCTCCCAATTCGGGGCCGTCCCCTCCTGCAGAGGGAGGCCGCCAAACTCGCGCTCGCGCATGCGCTCGAGAACGCCGCCCCAGATCTTGCTGTTGCCACCCAAGGCATAGATCGTCTGGGGCGAGAAGGGATCCCCATCGGTCCCAAACCACTGCTCACCAGGGTGGTAGCGGTCCTTGCGGAACAAGTCGACGTCCGCGACGTTCTGATCCGCCAGGGGCATCACCCCACCGCGCTCCAGCAGCAGGATGCGCTTGCCCGAGGCCGCCAACTGCCCAGCGATCGTGCCGCCAGCAGCACCGCTGCCGATCACGATGACGTCGTAGTGAATGTCGTCAATGATCATGGTTCTTGGGCTACTGCCAGACGTAGATCAGTAAAAAGAGGATGATCCAGATGACATCCACGAAGTGCCAGAACAAGGACGTGGCCTGAACTCCCTGTTCCCCGCCGCTGTAATTGCCGGGGATAAATGACTTCACCAACATCAATCCCATCAACAGGATTCCCGTCGCCACATGGAGGCCGTGGAAACCGGTCAAGAGATAGAACGTGCCACCAAAGGTTCCCGAGGTGAAGCCAAACTTCAGGCCGCCCCATTCCACAGCCTGTCCAAAGAGGAAGTAGGCCCCCATGGCCATGCTCAGCAGCCAGAACCCCCGGAAGAGAGCCATGTTCTCTTTGGCCTTGAAATGCTCAGCCAGGGCGATCGTCCCCGAACTGGACACCAGGACCACGGTGTTCACCAGCGGCATCTTCCACTCCAACCCCTCGACCCCAGGGGGAAGCCAGTCGAGGGCTGAGGTCTTCAGCAGGGCATAGCCGCTGAAAAAGGCCAGAAAGATGACGCTTTCTGAGCACAGAAAAATGATGAAGCCGGTGAGGTTGTGCTTGGGATGCAGCTCCAACTCAGCCTGCGGGGTCGTCGTCGTCATTGCGCCGCCTCCTGCAGCACCAAGGCGCGCTCCAGCTCAGCCTGGTGTTCCACCAGCGGTTCGCCGCTGCCATAGCCGTAGGGACGCGCAATCACCGTGGGGACCTCCTCCCCAAAGTTGTCCTCCGGCGGCGGAGAGGGCAACAACCACTCCAGTCCGATGGCATTCCAGGGGTTATGGGTGGCCTTAGGACCCCGGATCCAGGAGCTCACCATATTGAGCAGGAAGGGAATGATCGAGACCCCCAGCAGAAAGGCCCCCAGGCTGGCGATCACGTTCCAGAAGGTGAATTCAGGGTCGTAGCTCGACACCCGCCGCGGCATCCCCATCAGACCCAAGGGATGCATGGGCAGGAAATTCAGATTGGCCCCCACAAAGGTGAGCAGGCAGTGCAATTTGCCGAGACCTTCGTAGGGCATGCGCCCGGTGAACTTCGGGAACCAGTGGTAGATCGCCGCAAAGATCCCCATCACCGCGGCCCCGTAGATCACGTAATGGAAGTGACCGACGACGAAGTAGGTGTTGGAGACGTGAATATCGATCGGCACCGTGGCCAGCATGATGCCGGTGATGCCAGCAAAGACAAAGTTGAAGAGGCCCCCCAGGCAAAACAGCATCGGGGTCGTCAGGCGTAACTTCCCGCCCCAAAGAGTGCCCAGCCAGGCAAAGACCTTCACCCCCGTTGGCACGGCAATCAACATGGTGGTGACCATGAACAGATTGCGCATCCACTGCGCCACACCACTGGTGAAGAAGTGGTGAACCCAAACAATCAAGCCCAGGCCAACAATGATGAAGGAGGCAAAGGCGACGTAGAGGTAACCAAAGAGTGGCTTCCTGGAATACACCGGAAACAGCTCTGAGAAGACCCCAAAGACCGGCAGGATGATCACATAGACCGCCGGATGGGAATAGAACCAGAAAAAGTGCTGATAGAGCACCGGATCACCACCACCCTCAGCCCGGTAAAAGCTGGTGCCGAAGTTCAGGTCCATCAGCAACATGATCGCCCCGCCCGTGAGCGCGGGCAGGCCAATCAATTGCAAGGACTGGGCCGCAAAGGCGGTCCAACAAAACACAGGCATCCGGGTCAGGGTCATCCCCGGGGCCCGCATGCGCAGGATTGTCGTCACAAAGTTGATCGCACCCATGAT
Source organism: Vulcanococcus sp. CPBay_Sum15L08_68 (assembly GCF_017855895.1). Classification (NCBI taxonomy): domain Bacteria; kingdom Bacillati; phylum Cyanobacteriota; class Cyanophyceae; order Synechococcales; family Synechococcaceae; genus Vulcanococcus; species Vulcanococcus sp. CPBay_Sum15L08_68. The sequence continues at coordinate 3,213 of NZ_JAFMFX010000086.1, forward strand.
CGAGGACACCCCCGATAGGGCCACGGCCGTAATCCAGAGGCCCTCGCCATTGAAGAGGTGTCCCGCCGGGTTCTGAAGACTGACGGGCGGATAACTCCACCAGCCGGCGTAGGCCGGACCACCTGGGACAAAAAAGCTGGCGATCAAAATCGATCCAAAGATCGGAACCAACCAGAAGGCCACCGCATTCAGACGCGGGAAGGCCATGTCGGGCGCACCGATCATGGTTGGAATCAACAGATTATTGAGACCGTTGAGGACCGGAAAGATGAACAGGAACAACATGATTGTTCCGTGCATCGTGTAGATGCCGTTGTAGACCGAGCGATCAACCAGATCGGCGGCAGGTGTAATCAGCTCCCCGCGGATGACCATGGCCAGCAGGCCACCGATCAAGAAGAAGAAGAAGGCCGTAACGATGTACTGGATGCCAATGACCTTGGCGTCCGTGCAAAAGCCGAAGTAGCGCTTCCAGCTGCTCTGCGGTGGCGGTTCAGGGGGAAAGGTGGCGATGGTCATCGGCTCAGGTCTCAGGCGTCATGGGGCTGATTGGGGTCTCCAGGGACATTCACCTGAGGGGGCGGAGCGGGAGGGACGGTCGCCCAGCCCGGGTTGGGCTTGGTCTGACGGATGGCGAACTCATCCACGGCAAGGCTCAGGCCCGCCTGCAGCGGTTGGCGCGCGGCCTGCTCGAGCCACTGCTGATGGGCCTGGGAGTTCTCCACCACCACATCGACCTGATTCGCGGCATGCCAGGTGCCACTGAACTGGGCATCCCGCAGGCGGTAGATCCCCTCGCGCGTTGGCGTGAGATTCAGATCAATCGCCCGGCCAGGAACCACGTCCTGTTTGATGCGGAAGGCGGGGATAAACAAGCTGTGGAGCACGTCCTCGGAGACCAACCGCAAACTCACCGGTTGATCCAGCTCCAGGTGCAGCTCCGTGGAGGAGACGTTGCTGCCGGGATAGCGAAACTCCCAGGACCATTGGCGGGCAATCACCTCGACCTGTTCAGCCGGCAAGCGATCGCCGGGATAGCCCCCCACCTCTTCTGTGGAATTGCGCAGATGGATGTGCTCCATCGGACCCAACATCCCCAACTTGTCGCTGGCGCGAATCGTCCAGAAGGCAATCGCCATCACCAACACAAAGGGAATAGCGGTCCAGATGACCTCCAACTTCGTGTTGCCTTCAATCGGGAAGGCGTCGCTGTCGTCGTACTTCTCGGCGCGGTTGAAGAGCACCACCCAGACCATCACCGAGACCACGCCAAAGAAGACGAAGGTGCCGATGGCGGTCTCCAAGCTGAACAGGTCATCCACCAACGGCGCCGCCGTTGAGGCCTGAACAGGAAGCCAATGGTGGGACTGCTGACCCATCCAGACGCTGAGGGCCAGGAGCAGAACAACCCAAACCAACCAGGCCAACAGAGCGGGCCGGGAGAGGCTGGGGCGGGGGGCGCTATTGCTCATCTCAGGGCAGGGCGGTGTGAAGGTCAGCGCCGGCCTGCAGCAACTGGTCAGCCGCGATGTGCACACCGAATTCAGCTGCCAACTGGGCGCCGAGGGTCCCGTGCAAACCCAGCAGCGCAAACATGCCGAGGCCGACTAGCAGGTAGAGCCACTGCACCTGGCGCCCCATGTCGCGCCGCCAGAGATAGCGCTGGAAACCACGCCAAACGGTCATGGCCGTAATCACCGTGAGCAGCAGCACGCCGCCCACGCCATGCCAGAGCATCGTGGTCATGCTGCCGAGCCCAAAGGTGCTCACAACACCCGGCAGCGGGACGGCGGTGAGCATTTCGTAGAAGCCACTGGCGACGGTGAAAAAAGTCACCAGGCAGCAGGCCAGCAGGTTGTACCAACCGACGTCGTGAAAGCCCCCGCGGGTAATCGGAAGGGCCAAAAAGCGAAAGACCCGTTTTTCCAGGGGGTACAGAGCACCCACCACATCAAAGGCAATCGCAATCACAAACAAACCGATGGTGAGGTGCACCAAATTCGGATGAATGGGCAGGGCATAGGGCAAGCCATTCGGCCCTAACTCCCCCGCGATTTGATCAATGGGAGTGGCCTCTGGGCTGTAGGCCAAGGCCATCGCCTGAACGAGCATCAGATCAGCCCCTCCCGCGTGGCCGCCACCACCTTCACGGTGTGCAGGCCATAGGTCCAGATCAGCTTGTCGCCCAAGACCACTTGAACCATGATCAAGGCACTGACCAAGGCCCCAGCTCCGAGAAAGGAGAGCGGCAGGGCCTCAGGATCACGGCTGCGCAGCACATAACGCCAGCCCGTCAACAGGGACAACACACCGGCCAGGGACCAGCCAATCGTGGTGTGAATATCAAGGATGTTGCGCGCTGCGCCATAGGGCGAGGCCAAACCTGCCTCCACCTGACCAAAAATGATCGCAACGAAGATTGCGCCCGTCGCGAATAACAAATTCCAGAAACTGGCTTCAAACAGCGCCGGGCGGCGCCAGAGCACCCCGATCAGATCGAACACGAACCCGATCAGGGCCATGGCGATCACGAAATGCACCACGATTGGATGAATCGTGTCCATCCAAGGGAGGTTGTGATCGTTGAGCGGCGGCAGCAGCTCAAGCATGAAGAACGGGCCAGGGCTCAACAGTGATCAGCCTGGCCACGGCTTTTCAAACTGTCAGCCGATTTGTCATGAAGCGGAGGCGACCTGC
>NZ_JAFMFX010000024.1:0-26177 GCF_017855895.1 Vulcanococcus sp. CPBay_Sum15L08_68
CCCTTTCACGCCGGGGAAACCCTGAATTGGCGCCTGAAGCAGGCGCAATGGCGCGCGTCAGCAGCGTAAAGAGCTCGCAATCTTTCAACGACGGCTCAAAAGAATCCGCCTAATTTCCAAGCGGCTGCGTGAATCACGCGCTTCTTCCATAGTCCGCCCGATCCACATGTCTCTTGTCATGGCGCCCGCTCTGGGTATCGAGAGGTTTGCAAACGGTCAGAACAAAGAACACAGGCAGCAGGCCTCCGATAGCGATAAGAGCACCATCATTCGTGCCGTCTACCAGCAGGTTCTGGGCGGTCAGCATGTGATGAAGAGCGATCGACTCGAAGGGACCGAGTCGCTCTTCCGCAACGGCTACCTGAACGTGCGCGAGTTCGTGCGCTTGGTGGCCAAGAGTGCCCAATACCGCGCTCGCTTCTTTGAGAGCTGCAACCCCTACCGCTTCATCGAGCTCAACCACAAACATCTGCTGGGCCGCGCTCCTCACAACAAAGAGGAGATGCTGCACCACTTCACGATCCTGCAGGAGCAGGGCTACGACGCGGAGATCGACTCCTACATCGATAGCGACGAATACAGCCGCAACTTCGGCAACGACCGCGTTCCCCACATGCATGGTTGGGGCTATTCGGTTGGCCACGAAGGGCGTCAGTTTTCCTATCTGATGCAACTGGCCCGGGGCGCCGCCGCCTCGGTCAAGGGCGACCGCAACGGCAGTCAGTTCAAGCTGGGCCAAGCCCTGCACCAAAACCGCGCCATTCCGGTGCCCGGTGCTGGCGCTGCGGTCAGCGTGGCCCGCTACGCCCACATCAGCACCGATGGTCCCTTCAAGGCCTCGATGTCCAGCGGCAGCGATCTGCCCAGCGGTGATCTGCCCAGCGCCCGCCGCATCGACGGCAGCCCCGCCTACGGCTTCCGCAGCAACGAGTTGCTGGTCTCAGCACCGAATACCGGCGCCGCCGAAGGCAGCCGGGTGGTCACGATCACCGCGACGGGCATCGCCAACAACCGCTTTATCCGCCACGGCGCCTACACCACCCGCGTGCCCTACAGCCGGATGAACGAGGCCCTGCAACGGGTCCTGCGCCAGGGCGGCCGCGTCGTCAGCGTCGTCGTCAGTGGCGACAGCGACATCTCCTCGGCACCCGCCCCCGCGCCGACTCCTGCTGCCGAAGCCCCAAGTGAAGACAAACCCAAAGCCAAGGGGCGTGGCCGCTCCAAGGGCTGATTAAACCCCTCCCCATGACCTCTGCCCCTGGCCAAACGGCCGGGGGCTTTTTATTGCCAGTCCCCGCCAAGATGGGACGACCTCTGCGTGAGCCACGGTGATCCTGCGGGGCCTTGCCACTGGATCGCTAACGCTCCTGCTCAGCCTGCTGCTTGGCGGCAACGGCTGGGCAAGCGAAGACAGCACAACACGCCCGAGCGAACAACCCCAACAGGCCTTCAGCCTGCAAGAGGCGCTGAAGCTGCCCGACTGGTTGTTGTTCTCGATCAGCTACACCGCCGAGCCCATGGCGAACCCCCTGGGAGGGGCTGCTCAAAGCTCGGCCTGGATCCAGGACACATCCCTTGATCTCCAACTGGGGACAGGTCTGAGCCGTGCGGTCCAGGACTGGAGTGAGACGGATCACTGGCACATCAACGCCAACGTCAATCACTTCGCGGGCGATCTGAGCTATGGCAGTCGCATTGGCGCATTCCTAGCCCCGCAAACCCTGTCCTACCCCGCTGGTTTCTATCCGACGGAACTGTCCTTGGAGCGCAGCGCCGGAGAAGGTTGGATCGGTGTCCGCGCTGGTGTGATTCCGATCAATGGTGATTTCGATGGAACGCTGCTGAGTGCGCCGATCCTCAACAACTACGTGCACTCGGCGTTGAACAACACCTACAACATCTTTGCCGGCAACCTACCGATCTCACCCTTTTCAAGCCTGGCCGCAAGGCTCGACATCCATCCCCACAAGGATGTTGACGTCTACTACGGCTGGTTTGATCTCACGACCGCCATCCCGATCATCCAAGCCTTCGGCGCGCCGGTCAACATCACGCCCACCAAGGTCGGAGACGCCCACATCCTGCAGCTGAACTACAGCCCCAAGCGCAGCCAGCCCGCAGGCAGCGTCCTACCCGGTGAGCTGTTCTCCATCGGCGGCTTCACCACGGACTACCAAGGCGAAGGACTGTTCGGCAGTGCGACCTGGAAAAGCGGTCTACCCCTGGGCCTCGATGACCGGGTCTGGATCGGCGGGGCCTACTCGCCGGAGTTTGATCTCAACCAGGCACCAAGCTTCCTCGGCGGCGGCCTGGTGATCCAAGGGGTCTTCCCCAAGCGCCCCCAGGACCTGCTGATCCTCGGTGGCGGGCACGCTGGTCTGAGCGCCGCGGCCCCACCGGGCTACCCCAACCAGCCCTACGAGGGCGTTCTGGAGCTGGGCTATCGCCTGCAGCTCAACCCCAATCTGAATCTGCAGCCCACCCTGCAGTGGATCTTCAACCCCAGTGGCCGAGACATCCCCACACCGGGAATCCTGACCACCAGCGTCCAGATCAGTCTGAGCTTGTAAGCCGGCCGGAGGCCATGGCCTGCAGCAGCGCCCGATGGTCCTCTTCCACCTGATCGCTGTAGCCCAGGGCAAAGTTGGCCATCGCCCGATCAAAGCCCTTGTCATCCCCGAGGGCGCCATGGAGGGTTTGACGCTGACCACTGCGGGCGTGGGCCCGTGCCAAGACCATGGCGCAGAGCTTGGCGTAGGCCTTCAGGGAGGGGGGCTTCATCGAGGCGAGGGAGACCGAGGCCTTCCAGTCCCGCAGCTGCCGCCAGTACATCGGAATGCCTTTGGGCGTTGAGGTCCAGCCCAAGAAGGGATCGCAGACGCACTGGATCAAACGCTGGCCTTCGACAACCCGCTGTCCCTGATGCCCCGCCTCATTCCCCAGTTGCTGGTCGATGCAGGACGGCAGGGCCTGCTTGCTTTGCAGCAACAACCAGTCCTCCGGATGGGGCCCCTTCATCAGGCCAATGGCACAGCGGGTGCCAACCGAACCCACGCCAACGGCTTTGAGGGCGGTGTCGACCAAGGCAAAGTCCTGCAATTGGTAGCGGCGGTGGGGTGGCAAGCTCTCGCGATACCCCGCCAGCAGGAAGGCGATCGCTTCGCTGTGGCTGGGGATGGACGCAGGATCCAGATCCGGCTCTGAGGCCCACAGGGCGGTGGGATCCAACAGGGCATGGCGCCAGACCAAGGGCGGCTGATGGCGAATCTGAGCGGTTCCATCCGGCAGGAACTCACAGTGCTTCTGAATGGCCTGGCGTCCCGAGCGCCGCAGGGCTTGGGCCACCGCCACCTCAAGGTGGGAGCGGAAGGCCGTGGCCGGCAGCTCCTCCACGAACCGCTCAACATGGAGCAGACAGTTCCAGAGCTTCAGGGTGGGGAGGTTGGCGTACTCCGCCATCGCCTTGCGATAGGCCGCGGCCACCTTGCGGGCGAGGCGGAACTGCTCCTCGCGATCCAGTTGCCACTGGCGTGCCACCAAGACGGCGCTGACCAGGAGGCGTTTGACATCCCACTCAAACGGTCCGGGTGCGGTCTCATCAAAGTCATTGATGTCAAAGACCAGGCTGCGCTCCGGCGAGGCATAAAAACCGAAGTTCAGCAGGTGGGCATCACCACACAGCTGCACCCCATGGGGACTACGGGGCAAGGGCGCCAGATCGGCCGCCATCTGGGCCGCCGTCCCTCGGAACCAGGCGAAGGGACTCTCGGCCATGCGCCGATGCCGCTCGGCGATCAACCAGGGCAAGCGGGTGCTGTTCTGTTCCTCGATTCGGCTGATCGGATCCCGCCGATCAAGCAGCGGTTGCCAGAGCGAGAGGTCCTCCCATCCAGCCGCGTTGGGGTCGCTCGCACGCAACGGTCCTAGGAGGTGCACCTCCTACTGACTTAGCGAGCCGCCGGGCAAAACGGAAGAATCTGGCAAACATGGAGACAAGCGCCTCGCCCTATGGCCCTCTCCTTTCGGGAACTCCAGGCCCAACTGCAGCCGGGCTGGGGCTGTGAGCACAGCGGCAAGGGCGGCCAGTTCGACGTGCTGGTGGTGCCCTCCCTGAGCATGGACAGGGCGCTGATGGCCCTGGTCACCGGTGCGCACCATTACGAGGAGCGGCAGCTGTTTTCGCTGATTCGGCTTCGGGATCCCGGGGTCAGGGCGATCTATGTCACCAGCAAGTTGCTGCCGGAGCTGGTGGTCGATGCGGTCCTCGAGCTTCTGCCCGGTGTCCCCACCTCCCATGCCCGGCGGCGTCTCCAGCTCTTTGACACCGATGACGCCTCCAACCGTCCGCTGACCGAAAAGTTGCTGGAGCGGCCCGCCCTGCTGGCCCGCATCCAGGAGCAACTGCGCCCGGGACGCAGCTTCATCAGTTGCTTCGTCGTGACCGAGCTCGAGAAACGTCTCTCCGAAGCGCTGCAGATCCCGCTACTCGGCACCGACCCCGCCCTGGGCCACTGGGGCAGCAAGGCCGGCAGCCGTGAGCTCTTTGCCCGTTGCGGGGTGCCGCACCCACCTGGGAGTGATCTGGTCCACAACCTCGAGGACCTGGCCGAAGTCACCGCCACGCTCTGGGAAGCGCACCCTGAGCTCAGGCGCTGCGTGGTCAAGCTCAACGAGGGGATCAGCGGTGAGGGCAATGCCGCCCTGGATCTCGCCCCGATGCAACTGCAGGAGCTCTCTGCCGCTGCCCGGCGCCAGCGGCTGCGGCAAGAACTGGAGCGCCTGCCGATGCCCGCCCAAGGCTGGCTCACCCTGCTGGCGGAGCAGGGCGCCCTGGTGGAGGCCTGGCTGGAGGGGGGCGATCAACTCAGCTCCCCCAGCGTGCAAGGAACCATTCACCCCGGGGGGCGCGTTGAAGTGCTCTCCACCCACGAACAGATCCTTGGGGGCAGCAATGGCCAGACCTATCACGGCTGCCGCTTCCCAGCGGACAAGGCCTATCGCCTCACACTGATGCGCCATGGCCAGGCCATTGGCGAGGCCCTGGGAGCCGAAGGGGCCCTGGAGCGCTACGCCGTCGACTTCATTGCCCGCCTGATCGATGGGCAATGGGATCTACAGGCGATCGAGGTGAACCTCAGGCAAGGCGGCACCACCCACCCCTACATGGCCCTACGGGCCATCACCACCGGCAAGCTCGATCCGGGAACGGGTGAGTTTCTCTCCCCCACCGGTCAGGCCCTGCACTACATGGCCACCGACAACCTCACGCATCCCAACCTGCGGGGGCTGCTGCCGGCGGACCTGATCGACATCGTCGCCGAAGCCGATCTGCACTACGACCCGGCACGTCTACGGGGCAGCGTCTTTCACCTGCTGGGCTGTCTCTCGGAGTACGGAAAGCTGGGGATGACCTGCGTGGGTCGCAGCGCCGCGGAAGCCAAGCAGGTCTACGGGGCCACGGCGGGGCAACTGATCCAACAGGCCACCAGCGTCCAGGGCGGGGGCTAGTCCTGCCCGCGGCCGGGATAGACCAAGACCGGCAACTCCGCGTGGGTCAGCACCCGTTGGGTTTCACTGCCGAGCACCAGGCCCGCCAAGCCGCGGCGGCCATGGGAGGCCATGAAGATCAGATCGCACTGGTGATCGCTGGCGGCCTCAAGGATCGCCTCATAAATCACGGCATTCACCGAGGTCGCCCCATCCGCCTCCACCCCCTTGGCACTGGCCTTGGCCTTGGCCGCCCCCAGTACCGATTCGGCGTAGTCCGCATTGGCCTTGCTGAACTGCTCGGTCATCAGCGGATCCAGGACCAAACCCTCCCCATAGAGGGCTACATCGGGGCGACCGTAGTAGCTCGGTTGCACATGGAAAAAGGTGATCTTGGCGTCGATCTCACTGGCCATCTGCACCGCCTGATCCACCGCCAACTGGGACAGCTCCGAGCCATCGGTTGGCACCAGAAGATGACGAAACATCGGCTGCAGTCCTTTGCTCTACCCGAAAGCTAGTCAGGACGGCCCAATCCAACCGGCCAGCCGTGAGGCCGCCTGGGAGCGAGCCAAAGCCCGGGCCGCGGGCAGGGCCGGCTCCAGCTTTGCTGAGCTGAAGGGCGGCAGTTGGCGACTGCGCAACCAGGCCCCCCAGCGGAACTCATGGAAGGGAATCAAAGGCGCCGAGGTGATCACCTTCTCGCGCTTCAACTTCCAGACCAGGCTGCGGTAGGGATCGTCCTGGGTTCCCAGCAGCGTGGGGGGTAAGACCGACGGATGCTGGGGCCCCAGGCCGCGACCGTCATAGAGGTAGAGCCATCCCCGGCGCTGCAATTCAGCCAGGACCACCGCGGGATCGGCGCTGTCCACCTCCAGCGCCACATAGCCGAAGGCCGTGGCCTGGGGATCCAGCTCAAGCAGGGCGCGCAGGCGATGGTGACGATCCACCATCCAGAGCTCACCGGCGGCTGAGCGCACCAGCGGCGTGGGTTTGCGCTTTAAGTACTGACGCTGCTCTTTGGGGTCATCCTCAGCAAAATCCCTTTGGCGGCTGACGATCTCCGCCATGCCCACGCAGAGCTGAGTCGGATGCAGATCCTGAATCGGAACCTCGAGCAGCGCGTTCTTTCCGCCCTTCGGGGGTGGCAAGGGATGAAACGGAGGCAAACGCAGGGCCATGGACCGAACCTAAACCGGGTTTTTCAACTGCTGCTGTCACTCTTGGCCGTTTTTTGTGTCGGCGTGAACAGTGCCTGGGCTGCGGATTCAACCAGCTGCCACACCCTCACGGATCCCCAAGTAGCCGCTCTATTTGACCGCTGGAATGCGGCCCTGGCCACTGGGGATCCCGCCCAGGTCAGCGCCCTCTACCGCCCGGATGCGCTGCTGCTGCCCACCCTCTCGAACCAGGCACGCACCACGACGGCGGGAATCGAGGACTATTTCAAGGGCTTCCTGAGCAAACACCCCACCGGCCGCATTGATGAGCGGGTGATCCAAAGCGACTGCAACGTGGCCATCGACGCCGGCAACTACAGCTTTGAACTGGACGGTCAGGGCTGGGTTCGGGCCCGTTACACCTTTGTCTACGCCTACCAGGATGGAGCCTGGAGCATCGAGCACCACCACTCCTCGCTGCTTCCCTAGGCCGCGGCCTTGAGCATGTGCCGCAGTTCGCCCTTCGGGAATTCCGTCAGGGCGGAGGGCGAGGGGACCGGGGTGGACTTCAGCCGTGCTCCCTCTTGGTGCTCACGGATGGTGAGGCCATAAATCTCGAGGAAGAAATCGCGATCAGCCACCGAGCCCGTCAAACCACAAAGGCGGTAGAGCTCACGCAGAGGAGTCCAGGGCCGGTCCAGGACGAGGCTGTTCAGCTGATGCAGACGAAAACGTCTCAGGGCCTTGAGCGGTGGTTCACCGCAATGGCTATGGAAGAGGTTCTGCAGGGTGCGAACACTGACGTGAACATGGGACGCCAGGTCCGGCATCCGCAGATCGCTGGCGTAATGCTCAGCGACATACAAGGCCAATGCGCCCATCACTGCCACGTCGGCTGGATCCATCGCTCGCTGTTGAACAGAGCGCACCAACCGAGGCGAAGTAAAAACTGCGGTCAGAAATTACGAGAACTTGCGATCCCGTGAGGGCGAATATCACGGAATCCTGCGCACCATGCAAAACCTGCATAACGCTCAGCGTGAACGGCCTCGAGCGGCGACGGTTGTCGGGGCCAACAAGCAATGGGGAGCGCCGCGCCAGCGCCGCTGGCGGCGCCGCTGCAACCAGGTCAATAGCAATCTCAGGGCAATAAAGCCGTAGAGGCCAAGCAACACCAAGCTCGCGGCATCTTTGGAGCTCGCCATGACCAGGGTCAATGCGCAACCCCGTCATCCAAGCGGCGCCTGATCACCCGTCAATCGGCATTTGTGCCGAGCTTCAGGCGACCTTCACCCCCTTCCAGAACGCCACCCGTTCGCTGATTTCTGCGGCGGCGGGCTTGGGGGTCTCGTAGCTCCAGGCGCAGTTGGCATTGACCTCACCGTTGACCACCACATCCCAGTAGCGGCAGGTGCCCTTCCAACCGCAGCTACTGGTGTGGCTGCTGTCGCGGAAGAACTCCTGCTTCAAAGCCGCCCGGGGGAAATAAGGATTGCCCTCCACCACGACGATGTCGTCGCTCTCGGCGATGACGGTTCCGTTCCAGCTGGCTTGCATGCTTGAGGGGATGCCACTGCCGCCATGATCTCGCCTGAGCCAAGCAAGTCGGGGCCCCGCTGGTTCGTTAGCGGAGATCTCGATGGGTTTCTCGGCCTGAGCCTGGACAACCTGATCCAGATCCTGCTGATCCTGGGGCTCTGCCGCGGGGTGCTGGGCTACCCCGATGCCCTGGTCTTTGGAACCATCCTTCCCGCCACCGGCATCAGCCTGTTGATCGGCAATGGTGCCTACGCCCTGCAGGCCTACCGGCTGGCGCAACGGGAGGGACGCAGCGACCGGACGGCCCTGCCCTACGGCATCAACACCGTCAGCCTCTTCGCCTACATCTTTCTGGTGATGCTGCCGGTGAAACTCACCGCCCTGGGCCAGGGGCTGGATGAGGCCAGCGCCGTCCGCCTCTCCTGGCAGGCGGGCCTGGTGGCCTGCCTGGGCTCGGGCTTGATCGAGGCCTGCGGCGCCTTCTGCGCAGGCTGGCTGCGGCGTTGGCTGCCCCGGGCCGCCCTGCTCTCCACCCTGGCGGGGATTGCCCTGGGCTACATCGCCCTGGGCTTTTTGCTGCGCACCTATGCCCAACCGCTGGTGGGTCTGGCGGTGCTGGCGGTGATCCTGGCGACTTACTACGGCAAGGTCCGCTTCCCGATTCCGGGCGGCCTGCTGGCGGTGCTGGTGGGCAGCGCCCTGGCCTGGAGCAGTGGACTGATTGACGCCAACCCGGAGCGCTGGGCCCAGGAGGCCGCCCAAATCGGTTGGCGCTCGCCCCAGCTGCAGCTCGGGAGCCTCTGGGATGCCCGCGGGCAACTGCTGCCCTGGCTCGGGGTGATCGTTCCGATGGGGCTGTTCAACGTGCTCGGTTCGCTGCAGAACATCGAGAGCGCGGAGGCCGCCGGCGATCGCTACCCCGTGCGCAGCTCACTGTTGATCAATGGCCTGGGGACGGTGGTCGCCGCTGGCCTGGGCTCCTGCTTTCCCACCACGATCTACATCGGTCATCCCGGCTGGAAGGGGATGGGGGCCCGCATTGGCTACTCCTGGCTGAACGGCCTGCTGATGGGCGCGGCCTGCCTGTTGGGGCTGTTTGGCGTGGTGGGCCAGATCGTGCCGATCGAAGCCGGGATGGCGATCGTGCTCTACATCGGCCTGGTGATCACGGCCCAGGCCTTTGAGGCCACACCCCGCGCCCATGCGCCAGCGGTCGCCCTGGGACTGATGCCGGGCCTGGCGGGATGGGGGGCCCTGCTGATCAAGGCGGGGCTCCGCGCCGGTGGAGCCGGCAGTGCCGAGACCCCCTTTGGCCCTGGCTTGCTGGAGGGGCTGCAACAGGCCGATGTCTGGGCTGCGGGTGCCTTTGCCCTGGAGCAGGGCCAGATCATCACCGCCATGCTCCTAGCGGCGATGGTCGTCTACGCGATCGAGCAGCGCTTCAAGGCCGCCTGCCTGGCGGCCCTGGTGGCCGCCGCCTGCTCCTGGTTTGGCGTGATCCACGCCTGGCAATTCAGCGCCAGCGACACCACCCTGCAATTGGGCTGGGGCGTGGGCGCAGCCTGGGCCCAGGGTTATCTGGCGATGGCCGCGGTCTTCGCCGCCGCCAGCCTCAAGGGCCGCCTCACCAGAAACGGCTCATGATCTCCAGCCGCGCGACCCCCAGCGGTGCCGGCACCGGGTCGGGGCCCGCGGGCAGGGCCTGCACCGCAAAGACATAGGTGTCAGCCCAGGTGGGATTCAGCGGCGGGCGCAGGGCCAGGGTCACCTCCTGACCGGGTTGCGGCGGCTCCGGGAAGACCGCCCGCAGCGTGCGCGTGGCCTGATCAAAGGTGGCCTCCACTGGCACGGCAGCACCCTCCCGCCGGGGGCGACCGATGAAGGCATGGGCACGCTGGGGCGCCAAGGAGAAGTTGCGATCGACCCCGCGGATCTGGGTGATCACCAAGCCCCCCAGTCCGGCCCCGGCGTTCTCCGCCAGGGTGACGGTGAAGTAGTACTCCCCCTGGGCCTGGTTGACGTACCAGTAGTAGTTGGTGAAATCCACCTTCCAGGGTGGATTGGTGAAATAGGTCTGGCCCCGCAGCTCCAGGGCCGCCGCGGGCTCAGGCCGGATGCCGTCGGCCGCTGCACCAAGCAACAAACCAAGCGCCGTGCAGGCGGCGGCCGATGACGCTCTCCAGGCGGCCATAGCTGCATTGGTGTGGATGGTTGAACGCTAGCCAGCGTTTTTGAGAGCAGTTGATATCTTCAAAGCACTGCAGCGCACCTCGATGAACCGGGCTGAACTCGATGCCATCGAACTGATGCTGCGGGACCTCAACACCCGCCACGAAGAGATCCGCCACCGGGCGGCCTTCCGCGGCTGCACCCGCGAACTGGTCACCCTGCAGCAGGAACTGGTGCAGTACCTGATGGCCAAGAAGGCCCAGATCAGCGGCCGCTAATTCCGCCTAGGCCTCAACGAGAAAGGGAACGGGGTTCTGATCGCGGCGGTGCTGCACCGGCAGCGCTTCCGCTTGGGCGTTGCCATCGAGGGCGGCGGTGGTCTCCAGGGCGGCGCGCAGCAGGCGGCCGGCATGCAGGGACATGTCCCGCGGCACCGAGATCCGATCGCGCAGGTAACGCAGACCCGCGGCCGTGCCGGCGGGTGGAGTGATCGCGCCGTTGGCCGGCTTCAACAGCAGGGTCAGGGCCGCGCGCAGTGCCTGATCAAAAGCCGCTGAGGGGGCGGGATTGATCGCCAGCAAGCGCTCGCGGTGGCGCAGCACCCGGGCCACGGCCTCAAGGGCGGCCCCCTCGGGCGCCGGCTGGCGGGTCTCGATCACGGCCGGATCCTCCACGGGCCAGGGACCCTGGTCGATCAGCTCAGCGACGCGGCGTTGCTCGGCCGTGCCGCTGGCCAAGCAGCAACCCATCTGCGGCGGCAGGTCATGGGCATGGGTGTGGAAATCGCTCTGGGTACCCAGGTAGGTGCGGCGCTGCTCCAGCGCCGTGAACCAGCGGTCGATGGCCGGGTGCTGCTGGCGAATCCCGTAGCCCTTGTAGTAGGCGAGGGAGGCGTTCATCCGCTCGAGGTAGGGGATGAAGATCACATCGGCACTGCTGAAGCGCTCGAGGAAAAACGGACCAGGGGTGGCCTCCAGGGCCTCCTCCACCAGGGTCGCGATCCGGGCGAAGTGCTGTTCAGCCGGAGCGCTGTGCGCCCCTTGGCCCTCGCAGTAGCAGAGCCATTGGCACCAGGCGCGAAACAGGCGGCGCTCCAACTGCCGCAGGGGGAAGACATCGGGATCACTCAGGCCAGCCTCCAGCGGCCCAAAGGCATCCTCCAGGGCCTGAAGGATCACATCGCTCTCGGTGTAGAGACGCCCGTCGAGCTCCAGGGCCGGCAGCATTCCCGAGGGGACAACCTGCTTGTACCAGCGCTCCTTCTCGCCGTAGCAGAACATCGTCACCTTGCGGATCCGGTAGGGGATCCGCTTCTCCTCCAGCCAGAGCCAAACCTTCTGGCAATAGGGACACCAGGCGTGGTGATCGCGATAGAGGGTGACGCGCACCTCCGATTCCGGCCGGCCAAACAGCCGCAGCCGCGCCTGGGCGTTGGTGGGACCCTCCTGACGCAGCTGCAGCAGTTGCTCTTCGCTCTGCAGGGGCAGCAGCTCAGCAAGGTCCTCCCAGCTCAATGCTTGCGGGCCCGGGGAGCTGAACATCAACGGGAGGGCGGGACGGCCTTCTGTTTTAGGGAATCAAAGCGGCAGCGCGGGTGCCTCTAGGCAACACTTGGGGCAAGCAAGGGCGAGGGCATGAGCGACCACTTCGATCTGATCGTGATCGGGGCCGGATCCGGCGGACTGGCCGCCGCCAAGCGCGCCGCCTCCTATGGCGCCCGCGTGGCCATCGTTGAAGGGGATCGGGTCGGCGGCACCTGCGTGATCCGCGGCTGCGTTCCCAAAAAGCTGATGGTCTACGGATCCGCCGTTCGCCACCAACTCAGCGATGCCGCCAGCTACGGCTGGAGCCTGGGCGAGGTGAGCCATGACAGCAGCGTCCTGCTCAGCAAGGTGCGCGCCGAGGTGGATCGCCTCAACCAACTGCACATTGGCTTCCTGGAGAAGGCTGGCGTTGAGCTGGTGCGCGGCTGGGGCCGTCTCGCCGACGACCGCAGCGTCAGCGTCCAGGACAGCAGCGGGAAGGAGACCCGGCGGCTGAGCGCCGAGCGAATCCTGATCGCCGTTGGCGGACGCCCCCATCGGCCCGAGATCCCGGGCGCCGAGCTGGGCTGGATCTCGGACGACCTGTTTGAACTCGAGCAGTTCCCCAAGCAGGTGGTCGTGGTCGGCGCCGGCTTCATCGCCTGTGAGTTCGCCTGCATCCTCAATGGCCTGGGGGTCCAGGTGACCCAACTGGTGCGCGGCGATCACCTGCTGCGGGGCTTCGATCGGGAGTGCGGCCAGGCCGTGCTGGAGGCGATGGAGGCCGAGGGCATCACGGTGCGCCTCGCCCACAGCCCCGCCGCCATCGAAGGCGAACCGGGGGCGCTGACGGTGGTCACCCAAAGCGGCGAGCGCATCGCCTGCAACGGCGTGCTGCTGGCCACGGGCCGCCGCCCCTTCCTGGCGGGCCTCAACCTCGAAGCCGCTGGGGTGGCGATGGAAGGCCATCGCATTCCAGTCGACGCGGATCAGCGCACCAACGTGCCCCACATCTACGCCGTGGGAGACGTCACCGACCGGGTCAACCTCACCCCGGTCGCCATTGATGAGGGCCGGGCCCTGGCCGACAGCATCTGGGGGAACAAGCCGCGCCAGGTGGACCACGACCTGGTGGCGGCGGCGGTCTTCTCCCAGCCGGAGCTCTCGAGCGTTGGCCTCAGCGAAGAGGCCGCGGTCGAGCGCTACGGCAAGGACGGCATCAAGGTCCATCGGGCCCGCTTCCGTCCCATGAGCCAGGCCCTACCGGCCCGTGATCCCAAGGTGCTGCTCAAGCTGGTGCTCGAGGCCGGCAGCGGCAAGGTGCTGGGCTGCCACATGGTGGGCGAGCACGCGGCCGAGATCATTCAGATGGCGGCCATCGCCATCGGCATGGGAGCGACCAAGGCGGATTTCGATCGCACCATGGCGCTGCATCCGACGATCTCAGAGGAGTTCGTCACGCTGCCCAACTAAGGCCATGCGCACACTCTTGATCAGCGGCGCCAGCCGCGGCATCGGCCGGGCCATGGCCGAGCGGCTCCTGAGCGATGGCCATCGCCTGAGCCTGGGCCTGCGCAACCCAGGCGACCTCAAGGGCAGCCCCCTCGACCCCGAGCAGGCCGGCGCCGAGCGCGTGCTGCTGCATCCCTATGAGGCGGCCGAACCCACGAGCGCCGAGGCCTGGGTGCAGGCGACGCTGGAGCACTTCGGAGCGCTCGACAGCGTGATCCACTGCGCTGGGATCTTCTCGCGGGTGCCGCTGGTGTTTGAGAGCGGCCAGGAGCAGGAGATCCAGCGGCTGTTCGACGTCAACGTGATGGGGCCCTGGTGGCTGACCCGGGCCGCCTGGCCGCAGCTCCAAGCCCATGGCTCCGGGCGCGTCGTCGTGCTGGTCTCCATGAGCGGCAAACGCACCAAGGGCCGCCTGGCGGCCTACAGCACCAGCAAGTTCGCCTTGATGGGGCTCTGCCAGACCATGCGCAATGAGGGCTGGGAGAGCGGGATCCGGGTGACGGCGGTCTGCCCGAGTTGGGTCAACACCGACATGGCCGCTGCGGTGAAGGCCCTGCCCCCTGAGCAGATGACCCAGAGCGAAGACCTGGCCGCCCTCACCAGCCAGCTGCTGGAGCAACCCAACAGCTGCGTGCCCTTTGAGCTGGCGGTGAACTGCAACCTCGAGGCCTAGCGCTCGAACTTGTACTGACGGGTCAGCTGGAAGACCGTGCCGCTCAGCAGCAGCAGGGAGATCAGGTTGGGGATCGCCATCAGGCCGTTCAGGATGTCGGCGACGGTCCAGATCAGATCAAAGCTGGCCACTGAGCCCAAGACCACCACGGCAACCCAGACCAGACGGAAGGGCTTGATGCCCTTCACACCCACCAGGAACTCCAGGCAGCGCTCGCTGTAGTAGCCCCAGCCCAGGATGGTCGTGGCGGTGAAGAAGACCGTGCCGAAGGTCACCAGCCAGGCACCACCGGGCAGACCCCAGTCAAAGGCGGCCATGGTCAAGGCAACGCCCTGGGGAGCCGTTGCCCCTTCCATGGGCAGCCAGGCACCGCTGATGACGATCACCAGGGCGGTCATCGTGCAAACAATGATCGTGTCGATAAAGGTGCCGAGCATCGCGACGGAGCCCTGCAGCACCGGATCACCGGGCTTGGCCGCCGCCTGGGCGATCGGCGCGGTCCCCAGGCCTGCTTCGTTAGAGAACACGCCGCGGGCGATCCCCTTCTGGATCATCACGCCGATGGCACCACCGGCCACGGCCTGGGCCGAGAAGGCGTCTTGGATGATCAGCGCCAGGGCCGCGGGAATCTCACCCAGGTGAGCCAAGAGAATCGTCAGGGCGCCGCCGACGTAGACGATGGCCATGAACGGCACGACCGCCGAGGCCACCCGTCCAATCCGTTCGATGCCGCCGATGATCACAGCAAAGGTGATCGCAGCAAAGACCACACCGGTCACCAGAGGCGGGATCCCAAGACTCACGTTCAAGGCCTTGGCCAGCTCATGGGCCTGAACGCCATTGCCGATGCCAAAGCCGGCGAGGGTGCCAAAGAGCGCAAACAGAACGGCCAGCCAACCCCAGCCGCGGCCAAGGCCATTGCGGATCACGTACATCGGACCGCCAACGTGCTCGCCCAGCTCATCCACCTCGCGGTGATGCACCGCCAGCAGCGACTCGGCGTACTTGGTGGCCATGCCCACCAGGGCAATCAGCCACATCCAGAAGACCGCGCCCGGACCACCAACGCCAATGGCACCGGCGACACCGGCAACGTTTCCGGTGCCGATCGTCGCTGCCAGGGCTGTCATCAACGACTGGAAGGCCGTGACATCACCCTCGCCGTCGGACTGACGAATCGAGGCCCAGGTCTGCCGCACGGCATAGCCGATCCGGCGGAGGGGCATGAAGCCGAGGCCCACCATCAGGTAGAGCCCCGTCAGGCCGATCAACCAGAGGGTGTAGGGCCCCCACACCACTGAGTTGATCTGATTGAGCAGATCCTGCATCCGATCCCGCCGGTCAAACCTGGCGGGATCGTGTCACATCTGCTGGCGTTCAGCTATTGGCGTTGAGGGCTTCGAAACGGAAGACCTGACGACCGGCCGGGGTGTCACCAAAGGCCTCGGTTTCCACCACCCGCTCGCTCAGCACCCAGGGACCCTCACCGGCCAGGGGAACAAAGGTGTCGGTGAAACGGCTCTTGCCGCCGCGGGCCTCGCCGCTGGCGGGATCGGCGTACTGGCTGGTGTAGCTGTGGCTGAGGTAGCCGCTGCCGGTGTCGGTGGTGCTCTCGGTGAAGATCGTCACCACGGTGCCGTGGATGTGGCGGTGCACCATCGTCACCACGTCGTCCTTGATCCGGTAGCGGTCGCCGGCGTTCTTACCGCCGACGATCACCTCGGTCCCAACCGCATCGGTCTCGCCGGCGGTGAAGGTGTTCTCGCCGTGGGTCTGCTCGAAGCTGCGGCGCACGCGGTGGATGCAGACCTCCCAGAGCTGGGAGGCGATCGCCTTATGGATCTCCTCGTTCTCGATGCCCTCCACCTGGGCCTTCAGGTCAGCGCCCACCTTGAAGCTGCCTTCGACGCGCTGGTCCTCCTGCTCCCAGATGCAGCGGCCGCTGTAGCCACCAAAGCCCGGGGCCCAGGTGTAGCGGTTTTCATAGGCCGCCCGGAAGGCAGCCGTGCAGTCAGAGCCTGAGCTAACCGGAGCAGAGCTAGGGGCGACGGTCACGGATACGCATTCAGCAAGGAACCAGCGTAGGGGGATGAAGCGATCGGTGATTTCACGGACGACTTAGCTCAACGCAGCCCATAGCGTGGAAGCCATGGGAGCAGGAACCAATGCTTCTGCGAAACAGAACTAAGATGAACTGGTGATCCGCTCGTTTCGATGCGCAGACACCGAGCGACTAGCGCAGGGATGGGCGATCCCCCGCTTTCAGGCCTTCGAACGGGTGGCCCGGCGCAAGCTTCGCCAGCTGGACATTGCCTCGCGCCTGGAGGATCTGCGCATTCCCCCCGGCAATCGACTGGAAGCACTGCGCGGCGACCGAGCTGGAGAACACAGCATCCGGATCAACGACCAATTCCGCCTTTGCTTTGTTTGGTCAGATTCCGGCCCTGAAGCCGTTGAGATCGTTGATTACCACTGATGACTGCCACACATCGCCTAAGCCCCATTACCCCAGGTGAACTGCTCGTTGAGGAGTTTCTGGTTCCGCTTGGGGTCAGCCAGTACCGACTGTCGAAGGCCATCAAGGTGCCGGCATCCAGGATCAGCGAAATCGTCTCCGGTCAGCGATCGATCAGTGCGGATACCGACCTGCGACTCTGCCGCTTCCTGGGCCTCAGTCCCGGGTACTGGCTTCGTGCTCAAGCCGCCTACGACACAGAGATTGCCGGAGCGGAGCTCGCTGAGGAGATCGCCAAGATTCAGCCCTTGGTGAGCAGCTGAGTCCCTACCCGTGGATGTCCTGCAGGGCGCGCACCTGCATCTCCTGGGCCTGAAGGGCGGCGATGCCCTCAACTGCGGCACGGGCACCGGCCAGGGTGGTGACGGTCGTGACGGCGTAGTCGATGGCCGCGCGGCGCAGGTACTTGTCGTCGTGGGCGGCCTGACGACCGACCGGGGTGTTGATCACCAACTGGATCTCACCGGAGCGGATCGCATCCTCGATATTCGGGCGGCCCTCGTGCACCTTCAGGACGGTCTCAACCTTGAGGCCGGCCTCCGCCAGCGCGCGGGCGGTGCCTTCGGTGGCCACCAAACGGAAGCCCATCTGATCAAGGCGCTGGGCGACGGGCAGCAGGGCTGACTTGTCGCGGTCATGGGTGGAGAGGAAGACCGTGCCGCTGGTGGGCAGGGCCTCACTGGCACCCAACTCCGCCTTGGCGTAGGCCAGGCCGAAGCTGGTGGCCGTGCCCATCACCTCACCGGTGCTGCGCATCTCCGGACCCAGGATCGAGTCGGCGCCGGGGAAGCGCTTGAAGGGCAGAACCGCCTCCTTGACCGCCTGCAGGGGCGGCTTGGGCTCGCTGGTCAGACCGATCTGATCGAGGGTCTTGCCCGACATGATCCGGCTGGCGATCTTCGCCAGGGGCGCACCGGTGGCCTTGGCCACGAAGGGCACGGTGCGGGAGGCCCGGGGGTTGGCCTCGATGATGTAGACGAGTCCGTCCTTGATGGCGAACTGCAGGTTGATCAGGCCGTTGACCTGAAGGGCCAGGGCCAGGGCTTCAGACCACTGGCGAATCGTGGCCAGGGCCTCCTGCTCCAGGCTGACCGAGGGCAGCGCGCAGGCCGAGTCACCGGAGTGCACGCCGGCCGGTTCGATGTGCTCCATCAGGCCGCCGATGACGACCTTGCCGGTGGCATCACAGAGGGCATCGACATCGACCTCGGTCGCGTTCTCGAGGTACTGGTCAATCAGCACCGGGTGATCCGGCTCGACATTCACCGCCTCGTTCATATAGCGGTTCAGCTCGTCCTCGCCGTAGACCACCTCCATCGCCCGGCCGCCCAGGACGTAACTGGGGCGCACCACCACGGGATAACCAACGCGCTCGGCCACCACACGGGCCTCCGCTTCGCTGCGGGCCAGGCCATTGCGGGGCTGACGGATGTCCAGGCGACGCAGGATCGCTTCGAACTGCTCGCGGTCTTCCGCCGTGTCGATCGATTCGGGCGAGGTGCCCCAGATGCGGGTACCCGTGGCCTGACCGGCGGGGGACTGCAGCCAGTTCAGCAGGGGAATCGCCAGCTTGAGGGGGGTCTGGCCGCCGAACTGAACAATCACCCCCTCAGGCTTCTCGGCCTCGATCACGTTGAGCACGTCCTCAAAGGTGAGGGGCTCGAAGTAGAGGCGATCGGAGGTGTCGTAGTCGGTGGAGACCGTCTCGGGGTTGGAGTTCACCATCACCGTTGCGAACCCCTCCTCCTGCAGCGCAAAGGAGGCGTGGACGCAGCAGTAATCGAACTCGATGCCCTGGCCGATCCGGTTGGGGCCACCGCCCAGGATCATCACCTTGCGCCTGGACTCCGGCTGAACCTCGGACTCCGGAGCGATCAACTCCAGGCTGCCGTCGGGGAGCAGACGCTCCATCGGCCGCTCATAGGTTGCGTAGTGATAGGGCGTGCTGGAGGCGAACTCCGCCGCACAGGTGTCCACGGTTTTGAACACCGCATTGACGCCCAGGTTCTGGCGATGGGCGCGCACCTCCAGTTCCTTGCTGCCGGTGGCCCAGGCGATCTGACGATCGGAGAAGCCCAGCTGCTTGAGCTCCAGCAGGGCGGCGGCATCCAGGGCGGTCAGGTTCTGGCCCTTGAGCAGACGCTGCTCGCTCTCGATGATCCGGCGCAGCTTCGCCAGGAACCAAGGATCGATGGCGGAGATCCGATGGATGTCGGCATCGCTGTAGCCGTTCACCATCGCCGTGCGAACCGCAAAGATCCGATCGGGTGCAGGGGTGCGCAGTTCCCGGTCGAGGTCCGAGCGCTCGGGGCTGGGGTCCGGGCGATCGCAACCCCAGCCGGCGTGTCCGGTCTCCAGGGAACGCAGGGCCTTTTGGAAGGACTCCTCAAAATTGCGGCCGATGGCCATCGCCTCGCCCACCGACTTCATCGCGGTGGTCAGCACGGCGGGGCTGCCGCGGAACTTCTCGAAGGCGAAGCGGGGGACCTTCGTCACCACGTAATCAATCGTGGGCTCGAAGCAGGCCGGGGTCTTGCCGGTGATGTCGTTGATGATCTCGTCGAGGGTGTATCCGACGGCCAGACGCGCAGCGATCTTGGCGATCGGGAAACCCGTGGCTTTCGAGGCCAGGGCCGAACTCCGCGAGACGCGCGGATTCATCTCGATCACGATCACGTCGCCATTGGCGGGATTGATCGCGAACTGAATGTTGCTGCCGCCGGTATCCACACCGATCTCGCGGATGATCGCGATCGACTGATCCCGCAGGCGCTGGTACTCGCGGTCCGTCAGGGTCTGGGCCGGGGCCACGGTGATCGAGTCACCGGTGTGCACCCCCATCGGATCGAGGTTCTCGATCGAGCAGACGATCACCACGTTGTCGGCGGTGTCGCGCATCACCTCCAGCTCGAATTCCTTCCAACCGAGCAGGGACTGCTCAATCAGGATCTGATTCACCGGGCTGGCGTCCAGGCCGCTCAGGCAGATCGCCCGGAACTCCTCGGGGTTGTAAGCGATGCCGCCGCCGCTGCCCCCCAGGGTGAAGGCCGGGCGAATGATCCGCGGATAGCTGCCGATCTGATCCCCGACAGCCTCGGCCTCCTCCAGGGTCGTCGCGATGCCGGAGGGGCAGACACCCACCCCAATGCGACCCATGGCCCTTTTGAAGAGGTCCCGGTCTTCCGCCTTTTCAATCGCCTCGAGGTTGGCGCCGATCAGCTCCACCCCGTACTTCTCCAGGGTGCCGTCCTTGGAGAGGGCCACCGCCAGGTTCAGGGCGGTCTGTCCGCCCATGGTCGGCAGCAGGGCGTCCGGACGCTCCAGCTCGATCACCCGGCGCACCACATCAGGGGTGAGAGGTTCGATATAAGTGCGATCCGCCATGTCCGGATCGGTCATGATCGAGGCGGGGTTGCTGTTCACCAGCACCACCTCAAAACCCTCGGCCCGCAAGGCTTTACACGCCTGGGTTCCCGAGTAATCAAATTCGCAGGCTTGCCCGATCACAATCGGGCCTGACCCCAGCAGCAGGATGCGACGCAGATCCGTGCGACGGGGCATAGCAGGGGGCCGGCAGCCAAACCCATCCAGCCTCTCACGTGGCTGAAACCCCTTGCTGTTAAGCCAGACCCAGCCAACGATCCCGTCGTGGCTAGTGTTGTCTTCAACACGGCCGAAGCGTCCTCATGAGCGAACTCCAGCGCCTGAAGGGGCTGCTGCCTCCCGAGATGCAGAGCTGGGTGTTTGTGGAAGCCGCGGCCTCAGCAGACCCGCCGCTGATCACCATCGAGGAGATCGGCCGCGATGAGGTGGAGGTTCAGCTGGATCTCCAGAAGTGGGATGCCCTGGCGATCGACCACCGCAACCTGCTCTTCTGGCATGAGGTCGGCCGCATCCAGAACGACTCCGTCCCCCGGGACGGCTGGGAGATGGCGGCCCTGGCCATCGGCCTGGGTGGCGCCATCGGTGAACTCTGGGTTCAGGACGGCCTGCTGCTGCTGATGGCCATGGGCCTATCCGGCTTTGCCGGCTACCGCCTCTATCTCAAGAACAACTCCGAGAAGCGTCTGCAGGACGCCATCGCCGCCGATGAGCGGGCGATTGATCTGGCCTGCCGCTTCGGCTACACCCTGCCCAATGCCTACAAGAGCCTCGGCGGGGCCCTCAAGGAGCTGGTGGAGCAGACCCGCAAGAAGAAAAAGCGCAGCTTCTACGAGGACCGCCTGGAGGCGCTGCGCAAGAGTGCAGGGAAAGCCCGGGCTGAGATGGCCCAGCAACAGGGCTCCCGACACTCCGTGAGCAGCGAGAACGTTTATGGCTGAGGCCCAAGCCGCCAAGCCCAGTCCCGACCCCAACCGACCCCGGCTCGACCTCGACGACAGCAAAGCCCTGGCGCTGCTGGCCGCCGATGCCTGTGACGACCGCAAAGCCACCGACATCGTTCTGATTCGGGTGGAGGAGATCTCCTCGATCGCCGACTGGTTCGTGATCGCCAGTGGCTTCACCGATGTCCAGGTGCGCGCCATGGGCCGCTCCGTTGAGGACAAGCTCGAGGAGCACACCGGCCGCCTGCCCCTGCGCAAGGAAGGGCAGAACGAGGGGCGCTGGGTGCTGCTGGATTACGGCGAGGTGATCGTGCACTGCCTCACCCCGGACGAGCGCAGCTACTACGACCTGGAGTCCTTCTGGGGCCACGGTGAGGTGGAGAGCTTCGTAGGCTCGGCCGAGGCTCCACCGGCCTGAGCCGGACACGCAATGGCTGCTAGCGATCCTTCGCCGGGGCTCAGCAACAGCACGCCCTGTCCGGTCCCGCCAGAGCAGCGCCCGCTGGAGCAATACAAGGAACTGCAGGACTCCCTGTTTTTTGCCTGGGCCCAGCAGAACATCGCCCAGCCCTTGATCCAGAGCTGGCTGATTGCGATGCCGCTGACGCTCTACCTGGCGACCGGCAGCTTTGCCCTACGCCACGACCCCGCAGCCCTCACCGCCGCCGGAGCCGCCGGCGCCTGCGTCGTGCCGCTGCTGATGCTGACGCGCCAGTGGCTGGGCTGGAGAACCGTGCTGCGGCGCCTGACCTCCACCCAGGTGGAGTACGAAGAATCCGGTTGGTACGACGGGCAGGTCTGGGAAAAGCCACTCGCCTGGAGACAGCAGGATCTGCTGGTGGCCACCCACGAAGTCAAGCCAGTCCTGCGCAAGATCCAACTCGCCCTGGCCGCGACCGGCGGACTGCTCTTGCTCTCGACGGGACTCTGTCAGGCTCTCTGACATGACCTTCTCCAGCAGCTTCGGTAGCCGTCCTGGGGTGCCCCCCCTGGAGGTGCGCCTCACCCGCAACGGGATCGGCGAATCGCTGCACCGCGTCCATGCCGTGGTCTGTGACCAACGCGGCCGGATCCTGATGCGCGCTGGTGATCCGCAGCAGCTGAGCTTCATCCGCTCCGCGCTCAAGCCCTTCCAGGCCCAGATCTTCGTCAGCAGTGGAGCGGCCGATCTGGGGCAACACGACGACCGCGCCCTCGCCATTGCCTGCGCCTCCCACGCCGGGGAGGCGGGCCAGGCCCGCGAGGCCTTCAAGATCCTCTGGAAGGCCGACCTCGAAAGCGAGCAGCTGCAGTGCCCCACCCCCGCCGGCAAGCAGAGCCCGCTGGAGCACAACTGCTCGGGCAAGCACGCCGCCTTTCTCGCCACCTGCCGCAAGATGCACTGGCCGCTGGAGACCTATCTCCAGATCGAGCACCCGCTGCAGCAGCAGGTCCTCAAGCGCGTCTCCGAGCTGCTGGGGATACCCGCCGCGGAACTGATCACGGCCCGCGATGACTGCGGCGCACCGACCCTGCAACTGCAGCTGGCTCAGATGGCACTGCTCTTTGCCCATCTCGGAGCCGGACAGAACCCCGAACTCGAGCGCCTCTGCCGCTCGATGCTCGCCCACCCCGACCTGGTGGCCGGCGAGGGTCGCTTTGACACCGCCGTGATGCGCAGCAGCCACGGCCAGGTGCTGAGCAAGGGGGGCGCCGAGGGGATCCAATGCCTCAGCCGAGTCGGCGAAGGGTTGGGATTGGCGATCAAGGTGGAGGACGGAGCCCGCCGCGCCAAGCAGGCCGTCGCCCTGCACCTGATGGAGCAGCTCGAGTGGCTCACGCCGATGACCCTCGAAGAACTCAGCACTCAGTTCCTGGTGCCCAACACCGCGGTCAAGCTCGAGGTCAGCGGCGAACTGCGCTTCGACAACGGCAACTAGAGCGCATCGCGCTCGAACTGGGCCGCCGCGGCCTCGGTGGCCTCAACGCTGAAGAGCGCCTGGGCGATCGCTGGGCTGATGGTGAAGGTGTTCAGGCCCTCGGCCGCCAGGCGCGGCAGATCTGAGGCGCTGCGCAGGCTGGCCACCAGCAGACGCAGGGTCGAACCCAAGGCATCGATGCAGCGCTGCATCGCGATCAGCTCCCCATGGCCATCGCGGCCCAGGTCACTGATGCGCCCGAGGTAGGGGGCGATGTAGTCCACCCCAAGGGCTGCCGCCAGCAGCACCTGCTGGGGTTCGTAGCAGGCGGTGAAGGTGATCCGGCAGCCCTGCTGCTGCAGCTCCCGGGCGGCCTCCAGGCCAGGGCGGGTGATGGGCAGCTTCACCCAGATGCGATCGGGCGCGATCGCCGCCAGGGCAGCTCCGCAGCCCACCAGGTCCGCACCCCAGGCCTGCAGATGCAACTCCTGCACACCCATCGCCAGGGCCCGCTCGCTCAAGGCCCGGAGGTTCTCCAGGGTGCAGGGCTGGCCCGCGCGCTTCAGCAGCGTCGGGTTGGTCGTCACCCCGCCAAAGAGCCCCGTGGGCAGCCACTGCTCCCAGGCGCTGGGGTCGGCCGAGTCCAGCAGCAGATGCAGTGCCATGGCAGTCAGGGGCTGAGTCCATCCTGGCTCCATTGCCGGAGGGATCCGCTGTGCTGTAAGGTTTCTGGGTCGCCGCGGGGTAGAGCAGTCTGGTAGCTCGTCGGGCTCATAACCCGAAGGTCGGTGGTTCAAATCCGCCCCCCGCCACCAACTCCAAAAGCCCCGGCCTTCTCTGAAGTGCCGGGGCTTTTTTGATGGCTGAAACCCTGATGGCTGCTAGCAACCCTGACGCAATCGTCGTCGGCTCCGGGGCCACCGGTGGGGTGGCAGCCATGGCCCTCGCCCAGGCGGGCCTGCGGGTTCTGGTGCTGGAGGCCGGCCCGGAGCTCAGTGCCAAGCGGGCCTTTGGCAGCGAGCCCCTCAACAGCCTCAAACGCCTGGCCAACATCAGCAGCGGCCGGCAGCGGATCGCCGCGAATCACCCGGGCTACTGGAAGGCCAACCCGGAGCTGTTCGTCGATGAGCAGCGCAACCCCTACTCCACCCCCGACGATCGCCCCTTCCTCTGGACCCGGGGGAGACAAGTGGGTGGCAAAAGCCTCACCTGGGGAGGCATCACCCTGCGGCTCTCCGACTACGAGCTCAAGGGAGCAAGCCGGGATGGCCATGGCCAGGACTGGCCGATCGCCCATGACGACCTGGCCCCCTGGTACAGCCAGCTCGAGACGCTGCTGGCCGTGAAGGGCCAGCGGGATGGCCTACCGCAGCTGCCCGATGGGGAGTTCCAGGAGCCAATGCCCCTGACCCCCGCCGAGGAGCACCTGGGCCGCTCGATTCGCCGGGATCTGGAGCTGCCCTTGATCCACTCCCGCGGCTTCGAGCTCAGCAAGAGCGCCCAGACCCCCTGGCCCCGTTCCTGCTCCCAGGGCGGCGCCCTGGCCATTGCCCTGGCCAGCGGCCGGGTGGAGCTGCGCAGCAACAGCGTGGTCAGCCACGTGCTGATCGACCGCGCCAGCGGCCGCGCCGAGGGCGTCGAGGCGATTGATCGCCAGAGCGGCGAGCACTTCTGCGCCAAGGCCCCCCTGGTGGTGCTCTGCGCCAGCACGATTGAGAGCCTCAGGCTGCTGCTGCACTCCCAGCAGCAGAGCGGCCTGGAGGACGTCAGCGGCAAGCTCGGGCAGGGGCTGATGGACCACATCTCCCGCAGCTGCTTCTTCTCGATCCCCGATCAACCGGCCGCGGGGAGCAGCGAACTCTCCGGTGCGGGCAGCTGCTTCATTCCCAACACCCTGGAATCACGGGACTTCAAACGGGGCTATGGCCTCTGGTGCGGCATCCAACGCTTTGATCCGCCCCAACTGCTGCAGCGCGAGCGCGGCAGTGCCGTGGGCTTCCTGATCGGCCATGGCGAGGTCCTCAGCCAGAGCCACAACCAGGTCAGCCTGCACCCCGAGCGCAGGGATGCCTGGGGGATTCCCATCGCCCATATCGACTGCCGCTGGGGCGAGAACGAGCAGGCCATGGTCGACCACATGGGCCAGCGGATGGAGGCGGTCGTGCGGTCGGCCGGCGGCCAGATCAAGCCGCTCGCCGACCTCTTTGTGATGCCCCTGATCGAGCCGCTTGTTCAAGGCAGCCTGGCCCTCTCACCGGGGGCTGCCCCACCGGGCTACTACATCCATGAACTCGGGGGAGCGCCCATGGCGGAACGGGAGGAGCTGGGCGTTCTCAACCGCTGGAACCAGCTCTGGCGCACCCCCAACCTGCTGGTGACCGACGGCAGCTGCTGGCCCAGCGCCGGCTGGCAGAGCCCCACCCTCACAGAAATGGCCCTCACCTGGAGGGCCTGTGACCACGCTGCGGCCGCGATGAAGCGCGGGGAACTCTGAGGCGGGACTCAGGAGTCAGCTGCGCTGACGAACAGACCGTTGAGGTAGTGCTGGGTGACGGACTGATCGCTGCAGCCGTTCTGGAACAGGAAACCAGCCAGGGCTGAGGTGATCACCCGGTACTGATCCCAATCGGGTCGATTGCTCAAGAAGGACTTCATCCCATCAAAGAGGGCCTCCGGCACCTCGGCCTCAAGGCTGATGCGAGGCGCCCCCAGGGGCTGATCGCTCGCCGGCTCCGACTGCTCCAGGCAGCGGTTCAGATGCGCCCGCTCCGGGTCCTCACCAAACAAGGGGTGATCGGAAACCTCTCGCTCTTGCAGGCCTTCAACACCCTGGTGGTTCAAGCGGCTGGGCTCCAACAATTCACTCCTGCGACGCCAACCAGCAAGCCACAAAGCGACGGCCCCCGTCAAAGCGTGTTGCATCCACGACACCGTGGGAGAGACAGGCTGAGACAGCAGTCGCTGACTGGGGTCTTGAACTGATTCCCAGACCGCTCAGGGCGTCGCCTAGCCATGGGCATCCCCCTGTCAAGCGACCTGCGGACAAAAGCGCGCATTCCCCAGGAATGCCCTTACCGCGCGCAAGCAGGTCGCGCAAGCTGTGGAAAAGATCAATCCCCCCTGGGGAAAAGCTCAGACCCCTGGGGAAAGCCGGAAAAGATAAGCAGGGCTTATGCGGGCCAGTCTCGTGGGACGCGCCTGGATTCGAGACGGATGAGCGGGGTTATTCCGAGGGGTTTTCTTCCGATTTGGGACGCGGTTTGTAAAGCGTCTTCGGGCCGAGGGGGTGCTCGGCGTGGGGATAGGGGGTGTGGGTATGCCCGTGATCGTGGCTGTGGTCGTGGCTGTGACCGTGCTCGTGGGAATGGTCGTGGTC
>NZ_JAFMFX010000025.1:0-25833 GCF_017855895.1 Vulcanococcus sp. CPBay_Sum15L08_68
CTGCTGGAGTTGCTGAGCGGTCGTGGCCCGCTGCATTCCATCGGCCTGCTCTAAGGCCCTTCTCGGAGCCTCCCTGCTGCTGGGGCCCGCCCAGGCCAACCCCTGGCAACAGGCCCGTTTTCCTGTTCCGCAGTTCAGCGGCTACACCAGCCATTACGGGCTCAGAAGTGGCGCATCCGGCGGCTCCAGCCTCCACCGGGGCCTGGACATCGCCGCTCCCCTGGGCTCCCCGGTGCTCAGCTGGTGGGCCGGGCGGGTGGAGCGGCTGATCAACGACGGGAGCTGCGGCATCGGCGTGGCGATTCGCTCCGGCCCCTACGAGCACCTCTACTGCCACCTGCAGGGAACGATCGAACAGGACACCCTGCGCAGCGGAGGCGCGAGCCTGCGCCAGGGCTCCTGGCTACGGACGGGGGAACCCCTGGGCGCCATCGGGGTGAGCGGCCGCAGCAGCGGACCTCACCTGCATTGGGGCGTCAAGCTGAACGAGCGTTGGCTGGACCCGGTGCTGCTGCTGCGAGCAATGGCTGACGCCAGGCGCGTGGAAACGCCCATTTCTCAGGCCAGACCTTAGGGTGACTGGATCTGAAAACGCTGTCCGCCGCCGCCGTGACCGTGACGTCCGTTTCACAAGCGGCCACCGCCGCTGATCACTCCACCCCGACCCGGGTGAGTGGCGGTTACGCCCTCATGGATGCCCTCCGTCGCCATGGCGTGGAGACCATCTTTGGCTATCCCGGCGGCGCGATCCTTCCCATCTACGACGAGCTGCACAAGGCCGAGTCCAGGGGCTGGCTGAAGCACGTGCTCGTGCGCCACGAACAGGGCGGCACCCACGCAGCCGACGCCTACGCCCGCGCGACCGGCAAGGTCGGGGTCTGTTTTGGCACCTCCGGTCCAGGGGCCACCAACCTGGTGACGGGCATCGCCACGGCCCACATGGACTCCGTGCCCATGGTGGTCATCACCGGCCAAGTCCCCCGGGCGGCCATCGGGACGGACGCCTTCCAGGAGACGGACATCTTTGGCATCACCCTGCCGATCGTGAAGCACTCCTGGGTGGTGCGCGATCCCCGGGACATTGCCCGCATCGTCTCGGAGGCCTTCTTGATTGCCTCCAGCGGCCGACCCGGTCCCGTTCTGATCGACGTGCCCAAGGACGTCGGAGTCGAGGAGTTCGACTACATCCCCGTTGAACCCGGCGCGGCCGTTCCCCCTGGTTTCAAACTCCCCCCCGCGCCGGCCCCCAGCGCCATCTCCGCTGCGCTGGAGCTCATCCGCAATGCCCGCCGTCCCCTCCTCTATGTCGGTGGTGGGGCCATCAGCAGCGGCGCCCACGCCGAAATCCATGCCCTGGCGGAGCGCTTCCGGCTTCCGGTGACCACCACCTTGATGGGGAAGGGTGCCTTTGATGAGCTCCATCCCCTCTCGGTGGGGATGCTCGGCATGCACGGGACCGCCTACGCCAACTTCGCGGTGACCGATTGCGACCTGCTGATCGCCGCCGGCGCCCGTTTTGACGACCGCGTCACCGGCCGCCTCGATGGCTTCGCCCCCCGGGCCCAGGTCATCCACATCGATATTGATGCGGCAGAGATGGGCAAAACCCGTCTGCCGGATGTGGCCGTCGTCGCCGACGTCAAGCAAGCGGTCGAGGCCCTGCTGGCCGCCTCCAGCCAGGAGGACTCCCGAGGCCGCACCGAGGCCTGGCTCGAGCGCATCGCCCAGTGGAAACAGCACTACCCCTTGGTGGTTCCAGCACCCGAGGGAGACATCGCGCCCCAAGAGGTGGTGTCGATGCTGCAGGAGCTCTCCCCCAAAGCCTTCTTCACCACTGACGTGGGCCAGCACCAGATGTGGGCTGCGCAGTTCCTGCACACCCTCCCCCGCCGTTGGATCAGCTCCGCGGGCCTCGGGACCATGGGTTTCGGCATGCCGGCGGCCATGGGCGTTCAGTGCGCCTTCCCCGAAGAACCGGTGATCTGCGTGGCCGGCGACGCGAGCATCCTGATGAACATCCAGGAGCTCGGCACCCTCAGCCAGTACCACCTCCCCGTGAAGGTGGTGGTGCTCAACAACGGCTGGCAGGGGATGGTGCGCCAGTGGCAGGAGAGCTTCTACGGCGAGCGCTACAGCGCCTCAGAGATGACCGGCGGCATGCCGAACTTCCCCGCTGTAGCGGAAGCCTTCGGCGTCAAAGGTGTTCAGATCCAAGGACGGGAGGAACTGCGCACCAAACTCGCCGAAGCCCTGGCCCACCCCGGTCCGGCCTTCATTGAGGTGAAGGTGCGCCGCAACGAGAACTGCTATCCGATGGTGCCCCCCGGTGCCAGCAACGCCCAGATGGTGGGCCTCCCCTCCCATCCGGAACTGGCGATCGACACCAATCGCGAGTGCCACAGCTGCCACCACAGCACCTCCAGCTCCAGCCTGTACTGCCCCAACTGCGGCGCCAAGCTGTGAGGCTGGGGCTGATCCGCCGCTGGCTCTGTGCTGCAGCGGCTGCCTGCCTGCTGCTCTGGCCGGGACAGGTCTTGGCGGCCGAGGTGCTGCAGGTGCGGAGCGGCACTCTGCTGCAGATCGGTGACCGCAACCGCACCTACAGCGTGCAACTGGCCTGCGTCGTGGTGGACCCAGACGATGACGCTGCCGCCGTGGACTGGATTCGTAAGCAACTGCCCCGGCGCAGCAAGGTGAACCTGCGCCCGACCGGCAGTGCCGATGGGGTCCTCATCGCCCGCATCAATCACCTCGATGGGCAAGCCAACCACGACCTGGGCGCGGAGCTGATTGCATCGGGCCTAGCGTCCTCCTCAGGATCCTGCTAACGGCCGTTGAGCATCAATCGGGCAGCCAAGGGCATTGTGCTGGTGCCCACACTCCTGTTGGGAAGTGCCTTCATCGCCACCGCGGTCTGGGGTCCAGCGGCAGCCGCTGACAACAAGTCCCTCGCCCTGGGGGTCGGAGGAGTCTTGATCGCAGCGGGTTTGCTGGCCCAGCTGATGCCGGAGCCAGCTCCCGAGGCCAGGTCCGAAGACGAACCCTGAGCGTTACTTCGCCGGCTTGGTCTGAGGGGTGGATTGGGCTTTGGTGCGGCCCTCTTCCACCAGGCGGAAGTACTCCTTGGTCGGGAAGATCACAAAGCTGTCCTCCTTGGCTTTGCTGATCTGAGAGAGCACCGCGGTGAGGTCGGCAACCCTGGGCTTCAGCTTGCTGCGCTCAGCCTCAGGCACGTTGGAAAGGGCCTTCTGCAACTCGTCGTAGCTCAGGAAGAACACGCCCCGAGGGCCATCGGGGGTGTTGAGGGTCAGGAAGGGCTGGGTGAAGAACACCGCCACGTTCAGGCCTTTTTTGATCTCCTCGTCGCTCAGACCTTCTTTCTTCAGCAGGGTGTAGGCCTGCTTGATGTCGGCGTCGTTCATCACCACCGGGGCCACCAGTGGCTTGCTCTTGTCCTTCAGCTGCTTATTGAGCTCCACCACCTTCTCGTTCATCACATTCAGTGGAACGGGGGTGACGGTGGCCTTGAGGCTCGGGTTCGACTTCAGCAGCGCCTTGAGCTCGGTGTTCGCCCGATCACTCTCGAGATAGAGGGGCAGGACCAACGCCTCGTCCCGGGGGATCGGCAGGGGAATGCCATTGGCATCGGTGATCACGAAGACCGGAATCACCTGCAGTTTCTTGATCGCCTCGGCTTCAGGGATCGCCAAGGCGGGAGCCGCAGCCATGGCGCCCAGGACGGCGACGGGGGCCAGCAACGAGGCCGCTTGACGGCCCATCGGCTTCAACCAAGCGGGAAAGCGCGAGAGCATGCGACCGATCAAGAAAGGTCAACCCTAGTCAGAACCCAGGAAAGACCCCCAGGGCGTAGGGCTCTCCTGGGACTGGATCAATCAGCCGGGCGGCTGAGGCCACAGCCTGCTGGGCCTCCTCCAAGTTCCCCTTTTGCCAGAGCCAGCGGTTCAGCCAGCCGCTGAAGGCCACATCCCCGCCGGTCGTACTCGCCAGCACCGTGCGCGGAGAGAAGCGCTCCAACAGCTCAGGCAAAACGGTCTGGCCGCGGACAAAGGCGCCAGCGACCGGCAAGCCCAAGTCGACCACGGGCGTGATCACCGCATCAAGTACTTCCGGGGCGAGGTCAGCGGGCAGGTAGCCATGGGGCTCGAGGTAAAGGCTCCCCTGGGGATGGCGCAGCAGGTAGCCGTTCTCAACCTGGGGCACCGGTGCGCCTGC
This sequence comes from Vulcanococcus sp. CPBay_Sum15L08_68, assembly GCF_017855895.1. Lineage (NCBI taxonomy): Bacteria > Bacillati > Cyanobacteriota > Cyanophyceae > Synechococcales > Synechococcaceae > Vulcanococcus > Vulcanococcus sp. CPBay_Sum15L08_68. The sequence continues at coordinate 4,234 of NZ_JAFMFX010000025.1, forward strand.
TGTGGCTTCAATCCGAAGCTCGCCAAAGGCCGTGGTTTCACCGGGGCGCAGGCCCGTGACCTGCTCAAAGCCCATCTGCTGCACCTTCTTGGCCGCCGTCAGGGACCCCACCACGGGCAGGGAACGGGGCAGCAGCGCCAGGGTCTCGGGATGGGCGTGGTCATCCAGTCCCTGGGTGAGCAGCAGCAAATCGAGATCGGCAGGAAGCGCAAAGGAGCGGGACAACTGCCCCTGGAAAAACCAGGGCCCGGGGGGAAAGACCAACGGACCGCAGAACCAGGGGTCCACCAGCACCCGCAGTCCCGACCAGTCCAGTAACCAGCCGTTTGCCCCGAAATAGGTCGCTTCCACCGCTTCAACGCAACTGGCGGCGAGGCTAGGCAGCGCGGTGCTGGAATACAGGAACGAGGCTCAGGACAAGTGGTGCTGCGACTGAGCGAGTTGAAGCTGCCGCTGGATCACGAGGAAGCGGACCTCGCTCCAGCCATCTGCAAACGCCTCAAGATCGATCCAGCGGCCCTGCTCGCGCATCGGGTCATCAAAGAGAGCATCGACGCCAGGCGGAAATCCGCCATCCAGATCGCCTACAGCCTGGAGCTGGAACTGCCGCCGCAGCTCGAGCAGCAACTGCTGAAGCGCTTCAAGCGCGATCCCCACCTGCAACCCGCAAGCGACACCCACTACCAACCCGTGGCGCAGGCCAGCCCCGGGGATCCCCTACCCCAGCGGCCGGTGGTTGTGGGCGCCGGACCCTGCGGCTACTTCTGTGCCCTGATCCTGGCGGAGATGGGGCTGAGACCCCTGCTGCTCGAGCGCGGCAAACCCGTGAAGGAGCGCACGGCGGACACCTTTGGCTTCTGGAAAGGCACTGCGCCGTTCAACCCCGAATCCAACGCGCAATTTGGGGAAGGGGGTGCGGGCACCTTCTCCGATGGGAAGCTCTACAGCCAGGTGCGGGACCCGAAACACCTCGGGCGCAAGGTCCTGGAGGAACTGGTCGCAGCGGGGGCCAATCCAGAGATCCTGGTCAAGCACCACCCCCACATCGGCACCTTCAAGTTGGCCACGGTGGTTCGGGGTCTCCGGAGCAAGATCACGGCCCTCGGCGGAGAGATTCGCTTCGAAAGCCGTGTCAGTGAGCTCTGCGTCGAGCAGAGCGATGGGGAGCGGCGCCTCAGCGGCGTTGCCCTAGCCAGCGGAGAGATCATCCCGGCGCAGCAGGTGGTCCTCGCGGTCGGCCACAGCGCGCGCGACACCTTCGCGATGCTGCAGGAGCAGGGCGTGACGCTGGAGCGCAAACCCTTCTCGGTGGGCTTTCGCATCGAGCACCCGCAACCCCTGATCGATGCCGCCCGTTGGGGAAACTGCGCCGGCCATCCGCGCCTGGGGGCTGCGGAGTACAAGCTCGTCAAACACGTCAGCAACGGGCGCTGCGTCTACAGCTTCTGCATGTGCCCCGGTGGCCTGGTGGTGGGGGCCACCTCGGAGGTGGGACGGGTCGTCACCAACGGGATGAGTCAGCACTCGCGCAATGAGCGCAACGCCAACAGCGGCATCGTCGTGAACATTGAGACAGGCGACGTCGAAAGCTATGGCGCCTACCCCGGCGACCCCCTTGCGGGGATTGCCTTCCAGCGGCACTGGGAGGCCAAAGCCTTTGAACTCGGTGGCAAGAGCTATGCCGCTCCCGGTCAGCGGCTCAAGGACTTCCTGGCCGGCGGCAGCCAGGCACCCGCTGATCTGGGGACGGTCAAGCCCTCCTACAGCCCCGGTGTGGTCCCGGCAGACCTGGGGCAGGCCTTACCGGCCTTTGTGATCGAAGCCCTGCGGGAGGCCCTGCCGCAGTTCGAGCAGTCCATCCCGGGCTACGCCATGGACGATGCGCTGCTGACTGGCGTTGAAACCCGCACCTCATCCCCCGTGCGCATTCCCAGAACAAAAGCCCTGGAGAGCGTGAACACCCCAGGGCTTTATCCGGCGGGAGAGGGGGCCGGCTTCGCCGGCGGAATCCTCTCTGCTGCGATGGATGGCATCCGCGTCGCGGAAGCCGTTGGCCTCACTCTTCTTCGTCAGGAGCGCCCAGGGGCACCAGACGGATCTGCTTGCGACCCAGCTTGATTTCGAACTCATCGCCGGGCTTGAGGTCCAGCAGGGCGGTGTAGGCCTTGCCCACCATCAGGTTGCCGTTGAACTGAACCTTGGTGGTGAAGCTCAGCTTGCGGCCGCCTTTACCAACCTTGGCGCTCGAGCCGCCAAAATCAACGCCCTTGGCATTGAGCAGCGCTTCGTAGAACGCCGTGAAATTCAGTCGCTCGCTGCCGTCTTTCTTGTTGGAGACATATCCGCATGCACGAACAACGTCGGATTTGCTCACGTCGCCCATTTCTTTGACCTTGGCGAGCAGATCAGCTCCAGTGAGCATGAGATTGATAGTTATGCAACTTCTGCATCATCACACCCGACGGTCAATTCAGCAAGGCTGACTTTTTTCAAAGAGCCGGGATTTCCCAGGAGTTTTTTTTTCAATCAATGCCCCCCACGCTGGTCTGGTATCGCCGCGATTTGCGCACGCAGGATCACGCACCGCTGGCGAAGGCCTGCTTAAGAGGACCGGTCATTCCGGTGTTCGTACTGGATGACGCGTTGCTGTTTCATCCTGAGACTGCCGTCGCTCGTGTTGAGTTTTTACTACATAGTTTGCAGGCCCTCGATGCCCGATTGCGGTGTCTAGGGGGGCGATTACTTGTGCAGCGCGGCCAACCCGAAGTGGTCCTCGCCCGTCTCGCCCAAGGCAGCGGCGCGCGCCATGTCCTCGCCCATACCGACAGTGAGCGCCTGGTCGGCCGGGTCCGTGATGCCCGCGTCAACCGCCACCTGAAGGAGCAAGGCATCGAGCTGGACTGGATCGAACCAGCCGGTGCCAGCGGCGAGCTTCAGCCCTACAGCGATTGGAACCGCCAGTGGCATGGCGCCATGGCCGCGCCGCTCGTGCCGGAACCTCAGCGGGTCGTAGTACCGAAGCAGTGCCCGGATGCACCGGTCCCCAGCCTCAAGGACCTGGGGCTGATCAGCGATGGCAAACCGATTCCCAAAGCAGGTACTGATGCCGCCCTAGGGCGGTTGGATCGGTTTCTCGAGGGCTCCGATTCGCGGACCTACTACTGGGAGCTGAGCTATCCCTCCGCCAAGGTCACCTCAGGGCTCAGCCCGTACCTGAAGTTCGGCGTCGTCAGCCCCAGGCAGTGCCTACAACGGCTCACCGCAGCGGGCCTACGGGCAAAGGAAAACGCCGATCGCAGCCGCCTGCGCAGCATCCAACAACTGTTCAGCCGCCTGCGCTGGGGCTGCTCCATTCACCAGCGCTTCCGCTACCTGCCCCAGCTGGAGCTGCGCTCCCTCTGGAGCGCCTTCGACCAAGAGAGCGCGCTCTCCGCCCAACAGCTCGAGCTCTACGAAGCCTGGAAAGAGGGCCGCACGGGTTTCCCGATCGTCGATGCCGCGGCCCACTGCCTGCGGGGGGGCGGGGGATGGCTGGAGCTGAACTTCCGCAGCCGAGCGATCTACGCCAGCTTTCTCAGCAACCTCTGCGGGATTGATTGGCGCTACGGCGCCCTGCATTTCATGCGGCACCTGATCGATGGGGACTGCCCGATCGATCACTACCAATGGGCCATGCAGGCCGGGGCGACCTATCGGGGCCGCAAAGCCTGGACGCGGATCTATCACCCCGGCCAGGTGGCCGTGAATCGCTGCGACCCCCATGGCCTCTTCATCCGGCGCTGGTTGCCGCAACTCGAGCGCCTCACCAATGACCAGCTCGGAGAGCCCCCCGCCTTCGCGGGCTACCCCGCCCCAGTGCTCAACTACGAGGAAGCGCGCCAGGCGCGGATGGAGGCGTTGAGCAACACACGCCACGGCATCGGAGACATTCCCTCCGCCTTGGCGCGGTTGCCCGCTGACCTGACGCCCTTTGGCAGTGATCAAATCGCCGGCAGCCAGGTGCTCTGGGCCCAACCCCGGGCACCGGAGCTCTTCCCGGAGGCGGTGGACCTCGATCGACTGGACCAGGAGGGATGGCTGGCCCTGCTCAGCTGGTTCAGCCTCAGGCGCTCGGCTGAGACCGGTGAAGCCGGGGAGAGCCCCCCGAAGAGACGCAAACCCAAGCGCAGCCAAACCGACAACGGCCAGCTCAGCCTGGAGTTCAACTAGGCAACTGTTGGGAGACGATGCCGCTCCACTGCACCGCCTTGACCTGATCGCGGCGCCAGGAGTGAAACAGCAGCGGCTCTGATGCCGTGCACAGGGGGCAGACACTGATCTGCTCTGGGGGCACACCAAAGCGCTCGAGCAGCAAACGGGTGGCGAGCCGCAGATCGAGGCGCTGCCGCAGCGGCTCTGGATCGGCGAGCAGAGCACCGCACTCCTCCATCGCCGCCAGGGCCCCCTCGAGCGTGAGGGACGCATCCACCTGCAGCAACTGCTCAGCGATCGCTTCCGGCACGGCCGGCTCCACCTGGTACTGGGGGCCGCTGATGGCTGGCCCCAACGCAATCAGCAGGTCACGGCGGCGGCAGCCGCGCTGCTCCAGCTGCCGGATCGCCTCTTGAACGATGCCCCCGGCCACACCACGCCAGCCGGCATGGCAGGCCGCCACCTGTCCGGATTCCGGATCCGCCAGCAGCACTGGAGTGCAATCGGCGCCGCAGACCCAGAGACTCTGACCACCGGCATCGCACACCAAGCCATCGGCCTGGGGCCAGGGCTCCGCGACGGCCTCACTCGCCGGCAAAACCAACGCGCTGTGAACCTGCTGGGGCCGGTGAACGCTGATGCCAGCGCTGACATAACCGGCCAACACATCAGGGCCTCGGCCCTGCCACTGGCGGGTGAAGAAGCCATGTTCAAAGGCCTCCAGCAGATTCGACTGGAGGTAATAGCCCCCGTAGCAACCGATCCAGGTCCAGCCCTCTAGGGCGTTAAACCCTGCATCTGGGCGGTCAAAGGGGGCCTCAACGGCCTCAGCCATACAACCGTCTAGGCATCGGGGAGGTCCCGCAGGATCCAGAAGCCATCAAAACCGGGTTGATCCGGGCTGGATTGAATCGCCAGGAATTGCACACCACCGGCTTGACCGCGGGAGGCCAGGAATGCCGCGGCCGCAGCCTCAGCTTCGTCTGACTCCAACTGTCCCAGCAACCATCGGTCTTCTTGGCCCGCCTCCAGCACCAGTTGCTGACCGCAGACCTCGAGGCGCACCGGCTCCAATCCCGACACCCAGCCAGCGATCGCCAAGGAGCGGCTCGCGCTGAACAGGCGCAGACCGCTCACCATCAGCTCGTCATCGAGCGACTCCGGCAAGGGAACCAGACCAGCAAAGCTGGTGTCCCAGGTCATCGCCTCCCGCAGGGCACCGATCGGCAGGGAGGCCCAAGACCAGCTGTCGCCGCGGGCCGCCTCAGGCAGCGGAACAGCCACGGGCTGAATCGGCTGGGGCGGCGGAGCCAGGGGGCCCGCCATGTAGCCCTCCTCCTCGGGGTAAACCGTGGCTTCGCGCTCCTGGAGCCACTCGACCAGGGCATAGCAACGGCGGCTCGGCACCAGTTCCAGGCCCAGCTGCTCGGAGGCCCGCTGCACCATCGTGCGCATCGAGGAACGCCAGCAGCGGATCTTGCGTGGGGGATCAAACCCCTCAGCGTCCGCCTGCTCCAAGGCCTGCTCCAACGCGGACTTCAGCCACTGGGAGTTGACGCTGGAGGCCGGGCACTTCAGGACCCACTGGAAGGCGCGACCGGGATTCTCCGCATTGGGGGAACTGCAAATCAGCAGCTCCCAGCGCTTCTTTCCGTCCTCTTCCAGGATTGGACGGGAGTAGTAATCCAGCTCCCAATCCGCCTGCAGGCGGGCAGGACTCGCGGGCTCGGTGGCCTGAATCATCCGGCGGATTGTTCCTGCTGACGCAGCACGTTACGAGCCCTATTGGCGCGATCGGCGGCCTCCGCCATCACTTTGTCGCGCTCAATCAACAACTCACCCGGCTGCCCCTCCAGCAGAGCAGTGTTCAAGGCGATGCGACCGCGACCGGGATCCAATTCAGTAATCAGTGCTTTCACGCGATCGCCCTGGCCGAAGACCTCGCGCAGATCACGCATCTGACCACCCGTAATCACGGAGTGGTGCAGGAGTCCGCTGATGCCGCCCAGGTCCACGAAGAGGCCATAGGGCTTGATGGCCACCACCTGTCCCTCAACCAGCTGACCGACCTCGAGGTTCTGGAACAGGGCCGCCGTGGCCGCCTTCTTCTCAGAGAGCACCAGCTTGCGGGTGTCCGGATTGACCTCCAGGAAGGCCACACCGAGGGTTTTGCCCACCAGCGCCTCGTGGTTTTCACCCTCCTGCAGCTGGGAGCGGGGCACAAAACCGCGCAGACCTTCGACATCACAGGTGATGCCACCACGGTTGAAACCGTTGACCTTCACCTGGAGCACCTTGCCTTCCTTCTCGAGGGCACGAACCTTCTCCCAGCTCTGGCGCAGGGCCAGGGCACGGGCGCTGATGGTGACCATGCCATCGGCGTTCTGCTCGCGGGTGACGAGCACTTCAACGGTCAACCCCTTCGGGAAGCGCTCCTTGAGGTTGGTGATCACCCCCAGAGCACACTCCTTTTTGGGCATGAAGCCAGGAGCCTTGCCGCCGATGTCGACATAGACACCGTCGCTCTCCATGCCGATCACCGTGCCGGTGACGACTTCACCGGTGGTGCCGACGAAATCCTGCTCATCGAGGGCTGCCAGGAAGGCCTCCTCGTCAAAGTCGAAGTCATCGACCGAACGGGTGGGAACCGCCGCCGGCTTGGACTGGGGCTGCGCCATGCGGGAGCCACCGGAGCGCCGACCCTTGTTGCGGTCGTCGGGGCCCAGCAGGTCCGCCATGGACAGCCCCTCAAAGCCGCTCATATCGAACAGGTCGTCGTCGCCTGATGCCGGGGAAGCCGCCGGGCGCTGGGGCGCGACCGGCGCCTCACCTCGGGCCGCCCGTGCGGCGTCTTCCAATTCAGCTGCCCGCTGCGCAGCGGCTTCGGCGGCGGCACGGGCCTCAGCGGCTTCACGCTCCAGGCGCAGCTGCTCTTCCTTCTTATTGATCTGCAGAACCTGGGGCGGCTTGCGAACCGGCGGCGGCGCAGCGGCGGGACGCTGAGGCGACGGAGGCACCGGACGAGCCGAGGTGGGTTGCTGCTTGGAGAAGGGCTGGGGGGGCTGGGGAGTGCCGGAACCGGCCATGACCAAGCAAAGACGCACAGCGCCACACTGTAGGGACGACCCTCCTTGATCGAAGACGGACCCATGGGCGACGACGCATACGCCTGTCAGGGATCCCGTCGCCTCGAGCGCCTGACCTGGCCCGCCTTCCAGGCGGCCGCCCAGACCTGCGGCAGCACGGTGGTTTGGCCCTTTGGCGCCTTCGAGCAGCACGGTCCTCACCTTCCCCTGGGAACGGATGCGCTCTTCGCTGAGCAAATCCTTGACCAGGTGCTCGAGAGCCTCCCCCAGGAGGCGCCGATCTGGCGGCTGCCGCTGCAGAGCATCGGCTTTTCACCGGAGCACCTGGGCTTCCCAGGAACCCTGAGCCTCCCGGCCGAGCTCCTGATCCGCAGCATCGAAACCGTTGGCGCCCAGCTGGCGGCGGCAGGGTTCGAGCGGCTCGTGCTGTTCAACGGCCATGGCGGTCAAATCGCCCTGCTCCAGGTCGCCGCCCGACAACTGCGCGCCGCCCATCCCTCGCTTGGGGTGTTGCCCTGCTTCCTCTGGAGCGGCCCCAAGGGAATCGGAGAGCTGATCGAGGAGCCCGAGCGCAGTGAAGGCCTCCACGCCGGACAGGTCGAGACGAGCTTGATGTTGCAGCTCAATCCTGAGCTCGTCGGGCCGAAGCGGACCGCAGATGGCCTGGGGGCCCAGCAGCCGCCCCAGGGATGGAGCCTGGAGGGGGCCGTGCCGAATGCCTGGCTGACCCAGGACCTCAGCAGCAGTGGCGTCATTGGCGATCCCAGCCAGGCCAATGGGGCCCAAGGCGAGGCGCTCCGGCAGCGGTTGGTCCAGGGCTGGAGCGCGCTCTTCGGCAGTCTCCTGGGCAGCGACTGGCCCCCCAGGGAGCCCAAACCGAAGCTCGGCCAGCGCTGAGGAATCGGGGTCAGCGGGCGACGGGAAGTTGGCAAAAGCTGCCAAACCCCATCTGAGGCTTGTGGAGATGGTTACAGTCAACCCCATTGCAACGTGTTCTCGGTAGCCATGGCGACCCTCGAAGCCACTGATCTGCCTACGGCGGGCGCGACTGCGCTTCCCGATTTCACCTGCGCGAACTACAAGGACGCCTACAGCCGGATCAACGCGATCGTGATCGAGGGCGAGCAGGAAGCCCACGACAACTACATGTCCATCGGCACGCTGCTGCCCGAGCAGGCCGGCGAACTGACGAAGTTGGCTCGCATGGAGCTGAAGCACATGAAGGGCTTCACCGCCTGTGCCAACAACCTGGGTGTAACCGCCGACATGGCGTTCGCCAAGGAATTCTTCGCCCCCCTGCACGGCAACTTCCAAAAAGCCCTGAAAGAGGGCAAGGTTCCGACCTGCCTGCTGATCCAGGCCCTGCTGATCGAAGCCTTCGCGATCTCGGCGTATCACATCTATATCCCGGTCGCCGATCCCTTCGCCCGCAAGATCACCGAGGGCGTGGTGAAGGACGAGTACACCCACCTCAACTACGGCGAGGTCTGGCTCAAGGCCAACCTGGAGAGCTGCCGTGAGGAGCTCGAAGAGGCCAACCGCGAGAACCTCCCCCTGATCCGCCGCATGCTCGATCAGGTGGCCGGTGACGCCGCTGTTCTGCAGATGGACAAGGAAGATCTGATCGAGGATTTCCTGATCGCCTACCAGGAAGCTCTGACCGAGATCGGTTTCACCACCCGCGAAATCGCCCGCATGGCGGCCGCCGCTCTGATCGGCTGAAGCGATCAGCCTGAACGAGTCGACGCTGCCCTTTAATCAGGTGTCTTCTCGGCCGGTGTGTAACCAGGAGAGCCCCCGCGAATGTTTGGTCTGATCGGTCACTCCAGCAGCTTTGCGCAGGCCCAGGAAAAGGCCCGCGACCTGGGGCTAGAGGAGATGGCCGAAGCGGACCTCCTCTCCTGGTGCTCGGCTCCACCTCAGCTGCTGGAGACCTTCGAGGTCACCAGCAAAACCGGGGCCACCATCCAAGGGACCTACATCGACTCCTGCTTCGTGCCGGAGATGCTGAGCCGCTTCAAGACCGCGACCCGCAAGGTTCAAAACGCCATGGAATTGGCGCAGAAGAACGGGATCAACGTCACAGCCCTGGGCGGTTTCACCTCGATCATTTTCGAGAACTACGACCTCTCGAAGTTCCAGCAGATCCGCAACACCACCCTCGAGTGGGAGCGTTTCACAACAGGCAACACCCACACGGCCTGGGTGATCTGCCAACAGGTCGAGACCAATGCCCCTCTGCTGGGCATCGACCTGAGCCAGGCCAAAGTCGCCGTGGTCGGCGCCACCGGTGACATCGGCAGCGCGGTCTGCCGCTGGCTCAGCCAAAAAACAGGCGTGGGTGAACTGCTCCTGGTCGCTCGGCAGCAGCAGCGGCTGCTGGATCTGCAGGAGTCCCTCGGCGGTGGCCGGATCCTGACCCTGGAGGAGGCGCTCCCCGAAGCCGACGTGGTGGTGTGGGTGGCCAGCCTTCCCCAGACCCTGACCATCGACCACGGCAGCCTGCGCAAGCCCTGTCTGATGATTGACGGCGGCTACCCCAAGAATCTCGACGCCAAGGTGGCCGGTGAGGGGGTCCATGTCCTCAAGGGCGGCATCGTCGAGTTCTGGCAGGACATCAGCTGGCAGATGATGGAAGTCGTGGAGATGGAAAACCCCAAACGCCAGTTGTTCGCTTGCTTTGCAGAGGCGATGCTGCTGGAATTCGAGGGTATCCACACCAACTTCAGCTGGGGCCGCAACCGCATCTCCATCGCCAACATGGAGCTCATTGGTGAAGCCTCCCTGCGGCACGGGTTCCGGGCCATCGGCCTGAACCAAGCCCCAGCAAGCTCCGGCAACCCCGACCTTGAACTGGCCGCTGCTTAAGGCCTCCCGGTTCAACGCTCGCCCCCCTGCCCCTTACACCCGCTGCCATGGCCCGTCGTCCCCTGCTCGACTTCGAGAAGCCCCTGGTGGAGTTGGAGGAGCAGATCGACCAAATCCGGCAGCTCGCCAAAGACTCTGAAGTCGACGTCAGCCAGCAGTTGCTCCAACTGGAGACCCTGGCGGCCCGCAGGCGGGAAGAGATCTTCAGCAACCTGAGTCCCGCCCAAAAGATTCAGGTTGCGCGCCACCCCCAACGCCCCAGCACCTTCGATTACATCCAGGTGCTGACCGATGAATTCATCGAACTGCACGGGGACCGGCGCGGCAGCGATGACCAAGCCCTCGTGGGCGGCGTCGGACGCATTGGCGATCAAGGCGTCGTCCTCTTGGGCCACCAGAAGGGACGGGACACGAAGGAAAACGTGGCTCGCAACTTCGGCATGGCCTCACCTGGGGGCTACCGCAAGGCGATGCGCCTGATGGAGCACGCCGATCGCTTCCGCCTGCCGATCCTCAGCTTCATCGACACCCCGGGCGCCTACGCCGGACTGCTGGCGGAGGAGCAGGGCCAGGGCGAGGCCATCGCCGTGAACCTGCGCGAGATGTTCAAGCTGCGCGTTCCGATCCTGGCCACGGTGATCGGTGAGGGGGGCTCAGGTGGTGCGCTGGGCATCGGCGTGGCGGACCGGCTGCTGATGTTCCAGCACAGCGTCTACACGGTGGCCAGCCCCGAGGCCTGCGCCTCCATCCTCTGGCGCGATGCGGGTAAAGCTCCGGTGGCCGCTGAGGCGTTGAAGATCACCGCGCCCGATCTGCTGAAGCTGGGGATCATCGATGAAATCATTGCCGAGCCTTCGGGCGGCAACCACTGGGCCCCGCGTCAGGCGGCAGAGAATTTGAAGGCGGCTCTTCTGCAGCAACTCGCGGGCCTGCAGGCCCTCAGCGAGGAGCAACTGGTGGATCAGCGCTACGCCAAGTTCCGCCGGATGGGTCGCTTCCTGGAATCCGGCGCCCAGGACGCAAGCCTGAGCTCGTAAGGTTTTCGTTGGTTTGATCGGGGTCCTTGCGGCCCGCCCCCGCCGTTGAGTTCCCCTGTCTCCGCTTCAGCGCCCGTTGCCCTCATCACTGGTGCCTCCAGGGGGATCGGAGCAGCCGCAGCAAGGGCTTTTTCCCAAGCCGGCTATCAGCTGCTGCTCTTGGCCCGCTCCCAAGCCGATCTTGAGCAGCTGGCCCAGGAGCTGCGCAGTGAGCGCTGCCGGGTGGAAACGATCGCTGTGGATCTCTCCGATCCACAAGCCATCGCCCCTGCCCTGGAGAACCTGCTCTCCCGGGGACTGGTTCCAACGGTGCTGATCAACAACGCCGGAGCGGCCTACACGGGGGCCCTAGCGGAGATGCCCCTGGAGCAATGGCAATGGTTGCTGCAGCTCAACCTCACCAGCGTTGTTCAAACCTGCCAGGCGGTCCTGCCGGCCCTGCGCCAGACCCAGGGTTTGATCATCAACGTCAGCAGCCATGCGGCCCGCAATGCCTTTCCGGAATGGGGGGCCTATTGCACCACCAAGGCCGCCTTGGCCTCCTTTAGTCGCTGCTTAGCGGAAGAGGAGCGCCAGCACGGAATCCGTGTATCGACGCTCACCTTGGGTGCGGTTAATACCCCCCTCTGGGACAGCGAGACCGTCCACAGTTCCTTCGACCGCCGTGCCATGCTCACCCCAGAGCGCGTGGCCGAGACACTGCTGTCTTTGGCTCAGCAACCTTCCTCCAATGTTGTGGAGGATCTAACCCTTATGCCCGCAGCGGGCGTTCTTTGAACGCATCTCGGGACCCGTTCATGACTTCAACCCTGTCCTCGAGCATTCCCGGCCAGTTGGCTCCCGTGAGCCGCCGCATCCGTGAACGCCTCGAGTCCGCCGGCGTGCCCTTCCTGGCGAACGACAACATCGCCGAACACCTCAAGGACGGCGAACTCGATCAACTGGAAATCGAGGTTGCCGGAAAGGTTCGCGAGCTGCTGCGCAGCTTGGTGATCGATATCGACAACGACCACAACACCGAGGAGACCGCCGAGCGTGTCGCCCGGATGTACCTCCATGAGGTCTTCAAGGGTCGCTTCCATCCCCAGCCGAAGATCGCGAGCTTCCCCAACGTCAAAAAGCTCGACGAGATCTACACCGTGGGCCCGATCACGGTGCGCTCGGCTTGCTCCCACCACCTGGTGCCGATCCTGGGCAACTGCTGGATTGGGATCAAGCCCGGCGAACGGGTGATTGGTCTCTCCAAGTTCTCGCGCGTGGCCGACTGGGTCTTCTCCCGTCCCCACATCCAGGAAGAGGCGGTGATGATCCTGGCCGATGAGATCGAGCGTCTCTGCGAACCCCAGGGCCTGGCCATCCTGGTCAAAGCGCAGCACTACTGCATGAAGTGGCGCGGGGTGAAGGAGCCCCAAACCAGCATGGTGAACTCCGTTGTCCGCGGTGACTTCCGCCACGACTCCAGCCTCAAGGCTGAGTTCTTCGAACTGGTGAAGCAGCAGGAGTCGATGCTGGGCTAAGGCGCCAGCACCGGCCCGACGGGGGCTGAGGCGATGCGTTTGACCTGACCGTTTTGGTTGACGACCGCCACCACCATGAGGTTCTGGCCGACATCCACCGGTCCCGGGACATAGCTGGTGCCCTGGGCCGTTTCAATCAAGAGCCAGGTGCGCGCCGAGGGATCCTTCCGGTACCAGTGGTACTGGGAGTTCGCCAGGGCGGCATTGGCGTCGGCCTCGACCGTGGCCTGGAGCAGCCCACCCTGAATGGCCTGACCAGCAATCACGAGTGAACGCAGGCCATCAATCTGCTGCTCGATCGCACCCTCCAACTCCAGATCCGCAGAGATCTGATCGCGGAAGGTGCTGATCTGCTGCTGGGCACTTTCCGTGACGCCGGGGATGCACTGCAGGCTCGCGCCCACCAGGCGGCAACCGACCAGGTCCTGGGCGCGCAGTGCTGGGGACAGCGCAAGGGCCAAGCCCAGGAGCACAGGGGCAGAGCGCAGAGCAGCCATGGCCAAGGATTAGCTGCTCAAATCCTGGCGAAAGGGAGCCACGGCGGCCACCAGCTGCTGCACTTTGGCGAGATCCTTATCCCCCGGAGCCCGCTCCACCCCGCTGGAGACATCCAATCCAGAGGGGGGCCGGTGCTGCAGGGCCCGTAGGGCCGGGGCGACCCGATCGGGATTCAAGCCGCCAGCGAGCCACCAGGGCAGAGGGGAGCAAAAACCACTGAGCCAATCGATCGGGATGCGGTGGCCCGTGCCGCCGAGCTGATCGGGCACCCAGGCATCCAGCAGCAGAGCGTCGACGACCGCGCCGTAGTCGGCCGCCCGCTGCAGATCCTCGGGCTGGCGAATTCTCAGCGCCTTCCACAACAAGAGATCCGGGCCGAGGGCCTCCCGCAGTTGCCGGCAGCGCTCTGGCGTTTCCTGGCCATGGAGTTGCAGCACCTGATGGCCACCGGCCGCCCCCAACTGGGACAGTTCCCCATCACTGGGATCGGCCACCACGAGGACGCCAAGACAGCGGCTTGAGGCCTGGCGCATCGCCGCAAACAGCGCCGGCCGGGCCCCAGGGGACAACCAGCGGGGGGAGGCCTCAACACCGATCACCCCGATCGCATCGACGCCCAGGGCGGCCACGGCACTGGCCTGCTCGGGATGGCGCAGTCCACAGACCTTCAGCCATGGCTGGGGGCCAATGGGGGAAGTTGGACGCGCCGTCATGCCGTGGCCCCAGGAAGCCCAACCTTTCTAGGATCGGGGCAACGGATGAGGACGTGTGGGGGAAGGCTGGCAGCTACTGCGGATTCGGGGCATCCCCCTACGCATTCACCCCAGCTGGTTTCTGATCTTGGCCCTGGCCACGGTGGCCTTCCAACAGCAGTACAGCCAGCAATTCGCCGCGCAAACCCAGGAGGCCTGGCTCTGGCTGATTGGCCTGCTCACCGCCCTGTTGCTGTTCCTCTCAGTGCTGCTGCATGAGTTGGGGCACTCCCTGGTGGCCCTCAGTCAGGGGGTCAAGGTCCGCAGCATCACCCTGTTTCTGCTGGGCGGGGTGGCCAGCGTGGAGCGGGAGTGCCCAACCGCCATGGGCTCCTTCTGGGTGGCCGCCGCTGGCCCCCTGGTGAGCCTGGTGCTCTCCGCCCTGCTGCTCCTCGGCAGCCATAGCGCCAGCCATGCCTCGCCCCTGCTGGGGGCCATGGTCAGTGAGCTGGGCGGGCTGAATCTGATCCTGGCCCTGTTCAACCTGCTGCCGGGACTCCCGCTCGATGGCGGCCTGATTCTCAAGGCCCTGGTCTGGCAGTTCACCGGAAGCCAGCGCAAGGGAATCCAGGTGGCCACCGCCAGCGGCAAGGTGCTGGCCTTCAGCGCCATTGGCCTTGGAGCCTTTCTGCTGCTGCGAGGAGCCGGGGTAGCGGGGATTTGGTTGATGCTGCTGGGCTGGTTTGGCCTGGGCGCCGCCCGCAACCAATCGCAGATGCTGGCGCTGCAGGGCGTGCTGCGCAGGCTGCAGGTCAAGGACGCGGCCCAGAGGCGCTACCGCGTGCTCGAGGCCAACACGAAACTGCGGGAACTCAGCCGCCTGCGGGTCAGCGACGAGAAGGGTCTGGCGGACTGGCTACTGGTCTGTGACCAGGGCCGCTGGAAGGGGTTCATCACCGATGCCCCCCTGCAGAGCCTGCCGGTGCAGCGCTGGGATGAGGACAGCGTTGGCGAGCACCTGCAACCCCTCGATCAACTCCCGAGCATCGGCGATGGGACACCGCTCTGGCAGGCGATCCTGCAGCTCGACCAGCCGGAGGTGAATCGGCTGCTGGTGCTTGGTCCAGCGGGACTACCCACGGGCACCTTGGAGCGACCGGAACTGGCGGAACGGGTCCTGAAGGAACTCGGCGTGCGGCTGCCTCTACCGATCCTGGAGGCCGCCCGCCGCCAAGGGGTCTACCCCCTGGGGATGATGCTGGCGCCCGTGGCACGAACCATCGAAAGCAACCCCGAGGGCTGAGGGCTTCAGCGCAGGGGAGCCGGGTCCTCCAACAGCTGGATCTGTTGCCACTCCCTGGCGCTGAGGGCCACGGTCTGGAGCGCACCGCCACACAGGTGATCCCGCGCCGCCCGCTGGAGCTGCGCCATCACGGCCGCTTGCGGTAGAGGCTCCAGGTTTGGCGCTGGAGAGTTGAAGACCTCCCGCCAGAGGTCCTGGGGTGGAGAGAGCAGGACACTGCCGTGCTGCAGCAGGCAGGCCCCACTCCAGAGCTGGGCACTACCGATCCGTTTGGCGCCATTGGCCTGCACCAGATCTGCAGCCGTGCCGCTGGCAAAACAGTTGCCCCGCTGGGCCGCCTCCGCAGCCTTCACCGAGCCGAACTCCAGGGGAACGCCCAGGGCGGCGAAGGCCACCTGCAGCCACTGACAGGCCTCGGCATAGGCCGTCAGGCGATGGGTCGTGGCCGGCCGGCAGGCCAGGGCATAGGTGAGTTCTCCGGCATGCAGAACAGCCCGACCGCCGCTGGGACGCCGCACCAGGTGCAAACGGCCCTGCTCAGCCAGGGCGATCCAGCGGGGATCGATCTGGCGTTGGTGTCGTCCCAATGAAAGGGTCGGCCGACTCCACTGGTAGAGCCGCAGCATCGGATCGCCCTGACCGGCGCACTGCTGTTGCAGCATCCAACGGTCGATCGCCATCTGCAGGCCGGCATCGGCCGTGAGTGGGGGGATCCAACGCCACCTCATGGAGCTGGCAGGATGCGGGTGAGACGTGCGGCATGCGCCATGGGCTGGGAGCTGCTGCCTCTGTTGCCTCTAGGCATCTTGGCCGGCTTGCTCTCAGGCCTGCTGGGAATTGGTGGAGGCCTGGTCTTCTCTCCCCTGCTGCTCTGGATTGGCCTGCCGCCCCATCAGGCCCTGGCCACCAGCACCCTGGCGATTGTTCCCACCACCATGGCGGGCAGCCTGACCCATTGGCGCAGCGGTCAGGTGCCCGCTCAAGCAGCCCTGGCGATCAGCGCTGGCGCCGCCTTTGGCGGGGGCCTGTTCAGCCGGCTCGGCCACAGCCTTGAGGGCTGGCAACTGCTGGCCTTGCAGGCGCTGATGTACGGGCTGCTGGCCCTGGTGATCGAGCCTCGCCGCACGGGCGGCAACAGCGCTTCAACCGTGCCGGTGCTGGGACTGATCGGCGTTGGCCTGGTGGCAGGCCTCTCCAGCGGCCTGCTGGGTGTCGGAGGCGGCCTGGTGATGGTGCCGCTGATGGTTCGCGGGCTGCGCCTTGGGGTCTACCAGGCGATCCGGCTGAGCACGATGGCGGTCTTCGCCTCCTCCTTGGTGGCCTCCTTCACCTTTTGGGGAGACGGCAGGGCCCAACTGCTGATCGGCCTGGTGCTGGGGGCGACGGCCGCCTCAGCCGCCCAGTGGTCCGCCGGGCACCTGCAGAAGGTGCCGGAACAGCGCCTGGTGGGACTGATCCGGCTGCTGTGCGTGCTGCTGGCCGTGGACGTCGGACGGCGGGCCGTTCTGCTCTGGCTCTAGCGCTCGTGGTCTTTCCAGAAGCTGCCGTCCAGCTCAAAGCCCAGCACGGCCGCCATCTGCTCCAGATTGCCGCGACAGTTCAAGCCATACCCCCTGGACCAGTGATCCAGCAGGTAGAGGCGATGGGTCATCCAGAGCTCAAGGCTGTCTGGGGCGAAGCGAATCCCCTCGCTGCGGCTGAACTGATGGGGGAGCAGCATCGCCACGTGGCGGGTCAATTGGCCACTGCTGCGCTCCAGCAGCAGCGGTAGCCACGGGCAGAGGGCATCGGCGCGCAGGCTCCAGAGGCGCAGCTCCGTGATCTCCGAGAGCTCGCGCGGGTCCTCCGCGGAACGGGGCCAGTCGAACTGGAGCGTCAGGCTGCCGCTGGCCTGCAGCAGGTCCTTGGGGTCCAAGGCGAACCAAGGCTGCAGGGGCTCAAGGCTCTGGTCTTGAACCTGTTGCGCCGAGATCGACACCGTTCCATCAGGAGCCAGACCAGACACCAAAAGAACCCTGCAGAACTGTCGATCGACCGTAGCGAGCCCATCCCCTAGGGGTGTCGAGCTGTGACAGGCCCAGGCCCAGGCCCTAGCCAGCCCCACCATCTGCGTGAGAATGGAGTGGTGTTTTTCTCAACGGTCATGTCCCTCACCCAGGCTGAAATTCTGATCGCCCTGGTGGTGGCCGCCCACGCTGGCGTGCTCGCAGTGCGTCTCGCCGCCAGCCTCTACCGCGCCTGATCCCTTGGCACGGGAGAGACGACCTGCTAGAAGCGGTGCGTCTCTCCCCACTCCTCCTCACCCTTGAGCCCCTCCCGATCTGCCCAGCTATCGCAGCGGCGATCCGCAAATCGGAAACGGACTGCTCAAGAACCCAAAGCGGAACCCGCTCGAGGCCGTCGCCAGCACCGCAGTGACGCCAACTTGAGCGTTGTTGAGCCGGCACCCTCGCAGCAGATCAGGCCTTCAAGTCCGAGCCAGGAGTTGCTCTACGGCTCCATCGGTCTCTCCCTGAAGATCGGCCTCTCCCTGGTGGCCGTGGTCAGCTTGGTTCGACTGGCGGGGGCCTACCAGGAGCGCCTGGATCGTTACGGCGAGATCACCGCCGTTCTGGACATCCAAAAAGCCAAGCTGCTCAAAGCCCAGACCCGTTTTGATCGCCTGTTCAACGTTGGAGGCGAGCAAAAGCTGATCCAGGAGCAGGACCAGTGGATCGCCCCGAACCGCCTGCGGGTGGTCTGGAAGCAACTGCGCCCGGATTCCAATCAGCAACCGTCCAACGCAATCCAGACCCCTTGAGGCCTCTCCTTCCGTAAGTTGTTGCGGGCAGTTTTTGGGTCCATGACCGCTTCAAGCAACCTCACGAACGCAGGCGGACCCGCCGGAGCGGTCCTGGTGACCGGCACCACCTCAGGGGTTGGCCTGAATGCCGTCAAGGCCCTGACCGATCGGGGATGGACGGTGGTCACGGCAAACCGGGATCCGGTGCGCGCTGGAGCCGCCGCCGATTCCCTGGGCATCCCCAGCGACAAGCTCCACCACATCCGCATGGACCTCGGGGATCTCGACAGTGTCCGTGTCGGCGTTGAGACCCTGGTCGACTCCCTGGGCTTTGGCCTCGATGCCCTGGTCGTCAATGCGGCGGTCTACAAACCCAGGCTTAAAGAACCCGAGCGCTCTCCCCAGGGCTATGAGCTCTCCATGGCCACCAACCACCTGGGCCACTTCCTCTTGATTCAACTGCTGCTGCCGCAGCTGCAGGCCTCGCAGCATCCCTCCAAGCGCGTCGTCATCCTCGGCACCGTCACAGCCAACTCGAAAGAACTGGGCGGCAAGATCCCCATCCCCGCTCCGGCGGACCTGGGCGATCTCAGCGGCTTCAAGGCGGGCTTCAAGGCACCCATCGCCATGGCCAACGGCAAGGCCTTCAAACCTGGCAAGGCCTACAAGGACAGCAAGCTCTGCAACATGATCACCACGCAGGAGCTGCATCGCCGCCTGCACCACTCCACGGGGATCGTCTTCAGCTCGCTTTACCCCGGCTGCGTCGCGGACACCCCCCTCTTCCGCAATACCCCGCGGGCCTTCCAGAAGATCTTCCCCTGGTTCCAAAAGAACGTCACCGGTGGCTACGTCAGCCAGGCCCTCGCCGGAGAGCGGGTGGCGCAGGTGGTCGCCGATCCAGGTTTTGGCACATCCGGGGTGCATTGGAGCTGGGGTAACCGCCAGAAGCAGGGCGGCCAGCAGTTCAGCCAAGAGCTCTCCGATAAGGCCAGCAATCCCGAAACGGCACAAGGGGTTTGGGATGAATCACTCAAGTTGGTCGGCTTGCGCTAGTCCAACGGCTCACCTGCAGTAGGGATGACAAGCCCTCATCCCTGATGTATGCCTACGGCAAGCCTTGCAGGGTTGCCGATGGGAAGGCCTGTGATTCCACTGAACCCTCAGGATGAGCCGCGCTGGTTCCTGCTGGCGATGGCCTGCCGTTGGCCCCTGGCGGTTGTGCTGGCCACCTGGTCGGCGGCCATGGCGGCAATCCAGATCTTGGGGCAACCCATACCGATTGCCGTCAAGCGCCAACAGCCCTTTCCCGTGGTCCTCAAGGGGCCCATCCAAGTCGAGAAAATCCTGACCCCAGTCCAGGTCCAAGCCAACGGCGCCCTACCGGTTGCCGTCAGTGCCAAAGCAGCCCTTCCGGTCAAGGCCAACGACTCACTCCCGGTTGACGTTGGACGCATCGCCAAGCCGGTGACCGTTGAGAAAATTGTTGAACCCGTC
The DNA here is from genome assembly GCF_017855895.1 of Vulcanococcus sp. CPBay_Sum15L08_68. Lineage (NCBI taxonomy): Bacteria > Bacillati > Cyanobacteriota > Cyanophyceae > Synechococcales > Synechococcaceae > Vulcanococcus > Vulcanococcus sp. CPBay_Sum15L08_68. The sequence goes on from NZ_JAFMFX010000025.1 coordinate 23,705, forward strand.
GAGATCGTCAGCGATGAACCGCTGCTGGTCAATGGCGAAGTGGGGGTGAACCAGATCGGCGGCAATGTCACCGTCTCGATCAAGGACGCCCTCAAGGCCGTTTCACCGCTACCGCTCCCCCCCCTGCCCTGAGGCGCCGGCCATGATTCAACGCGTCCCCCTCCTCCCCTTGCTCTCGGGCAGCTTGATGCTCCTGATGGGCAGCGGCGGTATCCCCGCAGTACGGGCCGAAACAGCAACCAGCGCGGAGCAACAGGCACTGCTGGAGCGCCTGCGGCAGCGGCAAGCGCAAGAGCACGAACGCTGGCGTCGTTTCGGTGATGTGGAGGTGGATTGGACCAGCTGGAAGCCATTCGACAGTCACCCCTACATCTGGGTCACCCCCTGGCGACGCGCCGTCACCCGCCCCACGGCCATTGGCGGCCTGAGCTGGCCCTCCACGCCAGAGAGCAATCCCAAGAGCAACGTGCCCGATCGGGCACTCGCGGTGAACTGCCGTGATCTGACCCTCAACCGCAAGCGGGCTGGTTCCAACTGGGGGGACTGGCGCGTTCCCGGCGCTGGAACTCCGGCGGAGCAACTCCTGCTGGATGCCTGCAGCAGCCTGAGCTCTTGAACCGCACAGCCCAGTCCTGCCTGCTCGTGCTGCTGGGTTTCCTCAGCGGACTGGCCGCAGCACAACTCCTCAACCAGCAGTCCCTGCAACCGCTGCTCTGGCCCCTTGTGGTCCTGGCCAGCGTGGCGCTGCTGGCTCAGGCGCTCTGGCTGATTGCCAGAAGCGGGATTCGCGTCGAGATCTTCACGCGGGCCCCCATTGATGTGGGAACCCGCGGAGGCAGCATCAAAGCCGAAGTGACGAAGGTTCGGCTCTAGGGCTCAGTCGAACCCGAGCAGGTCAAAGATCTCGCGATCCTTGAGCGGTTCAGCCTCGAGGGGCTTCACGCTCTCAAACATCGACTGAGCGAGGCGTAGATATTCGTTCTGGACGGCCTCCACTTCAGGAGTGGATTCCATCTCGAAGATCGTGCACTTCTTCAGGCGGGAGCGGCGGATCGCATCGAGATCGGGGAAGTGGGCCATGGTCTTCATGCCCACCCGGTCGTTAAAGCGATCGATCTGGTCGGTGTCGCGGCTGCGGTTGGCCACGACCCCACCGAGGCGCACCTTGTAGTTCTTGGCCTTGGCTTGAATGGCCGCAATGATCCGATTCATCGCAAAGATCGAATCGAAGTCATTCGCCGTGACAATCAGGCAGTAGTGGGCGTGCTGCAGAGGGGCCGCAAATCCACCACAAACCACGTCGCCGAGCACATCAAAGATCACCACATCGGTGTCTTCCAAGAGATGGTGCTCTTTCAGCAACTTGACCGTCTGTCCGGTGACATAGCCGCCGCAGCCGGTACCCGCCGGAGGGCCACCGGACTCGACGCATTGCACCCCATTGAAGCCATCAAAGACGAAGTCCTCTGGGCGCAACTCCTCGGTGTGAAAGTCCACCCCCTCGAGGATGTCGATCACCGTCGGGACCATTTGCTTGGTCAGGGTGAAGGTGCTGTCGTGCTTAGGGTCGCAGCCGATTTGCAGCACCCGTTTGCCGAGCTTGGAGAAGGCCGCAGAGAGGTTCGAGCTGGTGGTGCTTTTGCCAATCCCACCTTTGCCGTAGACGGCAATGACCAACGCTCCCTCCTCGATTTGCATCGAGGAATCCTGATGAACCTGAACGCTGCCCTCACCATCGGGGCGCTTGAGCGTGGTGGTCATAAAACAAGGAAAACCAGGAACACAGGAACCCTGGTTTTAAAGCTCTTCTTCCATACAAGACCTGTTCCTGCCCCTTGACCTCTAGCCCCGTGCAAAGCGAAACAGTCCAGGTCAGAAATGAGGATTTAAACACTCATTCATAGGTAGCAATACTCATCCCACTGCAGCACTCAACGGCTGTAGTGGGCTTTCGCTTCATAGAGGGCTTCACTATCAATCACCGCCAGACCCTGATCACGGGCATAGGCCTCGGTGTTTTTGCGGACCTTGCCGCGCACAAAGAAGGGAATCTTGGCCAGTTCCGCCTCGCCATCGGCACTCCAGGACAACTGCGCCCCATCCACTGAGGGCAGCGTGACCTCCTCGGC
>NZ_JAFMFX010000087.1:0-5743 GCF_017855895.1 Vulcanococcus sp. CPBay_Sum15L08_68
GGGTTGGTCGGTGCGCTGTTGATCGGATCGGTGACCGGGCGGAGCCTGGCTCGCCTTCACGGAAAACCGTTTCTGGGGGTCCATCACCTGGAGGGGCACCTCTGCTCGGTCCAGCTGGGAGATCCCCTGCCGCCGGGACCCTATTTGGTGCTTCTGGTCAGCGGTGGGCACACCGAGATGATCCGTGTGGATGGTCCCGGTGACTACACGCGTCTTGCGCGCAGTCGCGATGACGCCGCCGGTGAGGCCTTCGACAAGGTCGCCCGTCTATTGGGCCTGGGCTATCCGGGAGGCCCGGCCGTTCAGGCCGCCGCCGCCAGTGGCGATTCCAAGCGTTTCAGCCTTCCCAAGGGCCGGGTGTCTCGGCCCGAGGGGGGCTTCCATCCCTACGACTTCAGCTTCAGCGGTCTCAAGACAGCGGTTCTGCGGCTGGTCAATCAACTGCGGGCCGAGGAAGCCGCCGGCGGCGAGCCCTTTCCCTTGGCGGATGTGGCGGCGAGCTTTGAGCAGGTGGTCGCCGACGTCCTGGTCGAGCGCACGACCCGCTGCGCCCGCGATCAGGGACTGAAGACCATCGTCATGGTGGGCGGAGTGGCGGCAAACCATCGTTTGCGCGCGCGGCTGGAGGAGCGTTGCCAGGCGCTTGCGCTCGAGTGGCGGGTAGCGCCCCTGGCCTACTGCACCGATAACGCCGCAATGATCGGTGTGGCGGCCGAACAGCGCTTCCGTGCTGGCGCACAAAGCTCGATCGAGTTGGCTGTGACGCCCAGGCTTCCCCTGGAGCAGGCTCCGGTTCTTTATGAACCCCAGGCGCCCTTCTGATTTCCGTAGGCTGCTTGGAGTTTGAAGGCAGAGGCGATGGCCACTGCAGACTCCGCCCCTACCCCAGACCAGGTTGTTGAAGCAGCTCCTGAGGAGCTGAACCAGTGGAAGCGCGGCTTTACGCCTCAGGCTGAAATCTGGAACGGCCGCATGGCGATGGTGGGCCTCTCCGTTGGCTTGAGTGTCTTGCTGATTGCCCGCCTCGCCGGCAAGGTCTAGTCCTTGCCCCGCAGGGCCTGGCCAAGTTCGTTGGGCTTGAGGCTTTGGGCGAGGGCCGCCTCGGCTGAAGTCCTTCCCCCTTCCACCAAGGCGATCAGGGCCTGATTGGCGGTTTGCATGCCATCAAAGCCGCTGCGGGCCATGATCGATTCGATCTCTTCAAGCTCACCGCGCTCGAGGTAGTCCTTGCAGGCGTCGGTGTTGATCAAGATGTCGTGAAAGGCGGCGCGTTTGCCGTCGCTCGTTTTGATCAGCCCTTGGGCGACCACCCCGAGCAGGCTTTCCGCCAGGGAGCGCCGCAGACTGCCTTGGTCCTGGGGCGGAACCATCCCCAGAACCCGCTCGACGGTTTTGACGGCCGAATTGGTGTGCAGGGTGCCGAAGACCAGGTGACCGGTCTGGGATGCCTCAAGGGCAGTGGTCAGGGTCTCTCCGTCGCGAATTTCCCCAATCAGGATCACGTCGGGGTCTTCCCTGAGGGCAGCCCTGAGGGCACTGGGAAAGTGCTTGGTGTGCTGCCCGACTTCGCGGTGGCGAATCAAGGACTGCTGGCTGCGGTGCACAAATTCCACCGGGTCCTCAATCGTGAGGATGTGACAGGCCCGGTTGCGATTGATCCAATCGATCATCGCGGCGAGGGTTGTGCTCTTGCCTGACCCGGTGGGACCTGTGATCAGCACCAGGCCCTTGGGTTTGGAGGCCAGCTCCTGCAGCACTGGGGGGAGCTGGAGCTCCTCAAGGCTGGCGATGGTTTGCGGAATCAGCCGCAGCACCATCGCGGGTCCCCGCAGGGAGTCCAGGAGGTTGATGCGGACCCTGACAAAGGAGAAGGCGTGGGAGCCATCAAATTCCTTGTCCCGCTGGAAGGTATCGATCTGAGCGGGGCTCAGCATTTCCCTGAGCCAGTGCTGGAAGCCCGCGGCATCGGTGACGGGCCAGCCCGTGCGCAGCATCTCGCCGCGGTCGCGGTAGCGGGGTTCCTCGCCCACCCCAAGGTGGACATCGGAGAAGCCCTGCTCCGCAGCAAGTTTGACGATGCCTTCGAGTGAGCTGGGTTGCTGCCCTTGGAGGGCTCCATCCAGTGGCTTAGTCGGGCTTTCTGCTGCTGCCGTTGCCTGCTCTGGGAACAGCCCGATGGGGAAGGGCGAACTGTTGCTCACTGGCCCGCAGGCGCGCTGCCGTCACTGTTGCTGCAAATCCGATCAGGGGCAGCTTTTTTGCCCGCCATCTTTAGGATCCAGAGGTCTGCCAACGGCACCTGAGTGAGCGCTCCCCACAACGTCTGCATCGTGTTGGGAACCCGTCCGGAGGCGATCAAGCTCGCTCCGGTGATCCAGGCCTTCCAGCAGTCCGATGACTTCAACACCCGGGTGGTGCTGACCGGTCAGCACCGGGAGATGGTGACCCAGGTGATGGACCTGTTTGACCTGCAGGCCGACCACGACCTGGCCTTGATGGCCCCCAAGCAAACCCTGACCCACATCACCTGCGCGGCGCTGCAGGGGTTGAAGGCTGAGTTTGAGCAGTTCCCCCCTGACTTGGTCTTGGTGCAGGGGGACACCACGACGGCCTTTGCTTCCGCTTTGGCGGCGTTCTACGAGCAAATCCCTGTGGGCCACGTGGAAGCGGGCCTGCGCACCGACAACATTTTTGATCCCTACCCCGAGGAGGCCAACCGCCGTCTGATCTCCCAGGTGGCCTTGCTGCACTTTGCTCCGACCCACGTCTCGGCCCGCAACCTCGCGGCCTCTGGGGTGGTGGGCCAAACCATCACCACCGGAAACACGGTGATTGATGCGCTGTTGTTGATGGCGAAAAAAGCTCCCCCGTTTGAGCTGCCGGGGTTGGACTTTGAGAAGCAGCGGGTGATCCTGGCGACGGTCCACCGCAGGGAGAACTGGGGCGAGCGGCTCCAGGAGATCGGCAAGGGCTTTTTGGCGGTGCTGGAGCGCTACCCCGATACGGCGCTGCTGCTGCCGCTGCATCGCAACCCAACGGTGCGGGAGCCCCTGCAGGCACTCCTGGGCGATCACCCCCGGGCGTTCTTGACCGAACCCCTGGACTACGACCGTCTGGTGGCGGCGATGCGCGGCGCGACGCTTCTGTTGACGGACTCCGGTGGACTGCAGGAGGAGGCTCCGGCCCTGGGTAAGCCGGTCCTGGTGCTGCGGCGCACCACCGAGCGGCCCGAGGCCGTGGATGCCGGCACCGCCAAGCTGATCGGCACGGATTCCGCTGACATTCTCCGGGAGGCTTCGCTGCTGCTGGATGACGCCGAGGCCTACGAAGAGATGTCCAGGGCGCACAACCCCTTCGGGGATGGCCAGGCCAGCACGCGCATCCTGGAGGCCTGCCGCAGCTTCCTCAACGAGCGCCGCCATGCGGCGGCTGAGGCGCAGGTTTAGTTCGAATCGCCTTTGCGCTTTGCCCAGGGGGGCAGGTCGATAAAGACCCGTGTCCCGGGCTTGATGCCGTCAAGGATTTGGGTGTTGCGGCCGCTACTGGCTCCGAGGGTCACGGCTTGGAACTTGGGCTGGTTGCCCGGGCCCACCAGCAGCACCCCAGGCTTACCCCGCTCGGTCACGACCGCCACCGTCGGCACCAGCGTCCGCGGGGGGAGGTTCCCGGTATTGAAGTCGATGTCGGCGGTCATGCCGATGCGCAGTTCAGGCGCCGGCTCGACGAACTTCAGGGTGACCTCAAAGGAGGTGACGTTGTTGAGCTTGGCCGCGCGCGGAGCGATCTGACGGACCTGGGCCTTGAAGCGACGGTCCGGGAAGGCATCGACGCGCACCGAGCCGGTTTGCCCGAGCCTGATCCGGCCGATGTCGCTTTCTGGCACCTTGGCCACGGCCTCGAGGCCCTGGGCTAACTCGACGATGGAGGAGCTGCTGGCACCGGCGGAGGCGGAGGCCGAGGTGGTGGGCGTCACGTAGGCCCCAGGGTCGGCAAACCGCGCGGTGATGGTTCCTGCAAAGGGAGCGCGGACGACCAATTCACTGCGCTCCATCTCGCGCTGCTCCAGCCGCTGTTGGGCAGCCTCGACGGCGGCGCGGTCGACGAGGTAGGCCGCCTTGGCGCTGTTGTAGTTGTCCTGGCTAATGGCGCCGTTGCGCACCAGGTTTTCCCGGCGTTGCAGTTCGCTCTGGCTACGCGCCTGTTGGGCTTTGGCCGATTGCAGTTGGGCGGAGAGCTCCTCGAGCCGGTCCTGAAGGTCACCCCCATCCATCAGGGCCAGGGCCTGGCCGGCTTTGACGCTGTCGCCCTCTTCCACATAAAGGGTCTTGAGTACCCCTTGGCGTTTGGGGCTGACGTTGACCAGGCGGAAGGCCTCCAGTTCGCCACTGGCCGTGATCAGGCCCGGCAGGGAGCCTTCCTCGGCGACGGAGGTGTAAGTGTTGAGGCTGCGGGCTTGCTTGGCGCTCCGGCTGAGGTTGAGCGCCGTTGCTCCACCGGCAATCAAAACGGTCCCGGCCAGGGCGGCGGCCCAGAAGCGACGACGGGCCAGCCAGGGGCGATCAGCCGCCAGTCTCTTGAGGCTCAAGGTGTTGCCTTGCAGCCAGGTCGCAACAGGTTGTTTTCGACGACGGTCTTGGAGCATCGCGTTGACCTGCCTGGCTCCCGGTGTCACCCCAGTCTTCCTGGTGGCGGGCAGCGGGCGGGGGTTCGGTCAGGGAGGGATCACCGCCATCGAGGGCAAACCGTAGATTCCATCGATGCTTAAAGCCGGAATCGTGGGGCTGCCCAATGTGGGCAAGTCGACCCTGTTCAACGCCTTGGTGGCCAATGCTCAAGCCGAAGCCGCCAACTATCCCTTTTGCACGATTGAGCCGAACTCCGGTGTGGTGGCGGTTCCTGATCCCCGCCTGCAGCAGCTCTCGGATCTGAGCAAGAGCAAGGAGCTCATCCCGACGCGGGTGGAGTTTGTCGATATCGCCGGCCTGGTGAAGGGCGCCAGCCAAGGGGAAGGACTGGGCAACAAATTTCTGGCCAACATCCGGGAGGTGGACGCCATCGTCCACGTCGTGCGTTGCTTCGAGGACGACGACGTGATCCACGTGAGTGGGTCGGTTGGACCCGCCCGCGATGCCGAGGTGATCAACCTGGAGCTGGGCCTGGCGGACCTGTCCCAGGTGGAGAAACGCCGCGAGCGTCTGAAAAAGCAAGCGCGCACCAGCAAAGAAGCCCAGGCGGAAGACGAGGCGCTTGAGCGCATCCAGGCGGTGCTGGAGCAGGGCGGTGCCGCCCGCAGCGTCAGCCTCACAGAGGAAGAGGCCGCGATGATCAAGCCCCTGGGCTTGCTGACGGCTAAGCCAATCATCTACGCCACCAACGTCAGCGAAGACGACCTCTCCAGTGGCAATGCCTACTGCGAGGAAGTCGCGGTCTTGGCGGAGAAAGAGGGTGCAGGAACCGTGCGCATCTCCGCGCAGGTGGAGGCGGAACTGATTGAGCTGCCTGAAGAGGACCGTGCTGAATTCCTGGAAGGCCTGGGGGTTGAAGAGGGTGGTCTGCAGAGCCTGATCCGGGCCACCTACAGCCTGCTGGGCCTGCGCACCTATTTCACGACGGGTGAAAAGGAAACCCGTGCTTGGACGATCAAAGCCGGCATGACCGCTCCCCAGGCCGCTGGTGTGATTCACACCGACTTCGAGCGCGGCTTTATTCGGGCCCAGACCATTGGCTACAAGCAGTTGCTTGA
>NZ_JAFMFX010000088.1:0-5727 GCF_017855895.1 Vulcanococcus sp. CPBay_Sum15L08_68
GAAGCAGCCAACAAAGGCGCCTTTGCTCTGAAAAGGCGCGCGGAATCTATCACGCGCTGACGCCTGGTCCTGAGCGAAGCAGAAGAACGCGCTGTAGCTGCAGTTCCCTTGCGACAGAGGCGATCTGAGCCGTTGACCAGTCCAATGGGAGCTGACCCAGAGGAGTATCTGCCGGTGCTTGCTCGAGCGCTTGCAACAGGCTGAAGCCCTCGGCACTCAGGTCCAGAGGTGCCATGTCGGAATCCAACAGGGCGCGACCTGGCCAGCCCCAGAGACATGGGTTTCGGCAGCCCAGGGCCGCCAGTAGATCACTGTCCTCATCCCAGCGCTGCTTCTGAACTGGACCCTTGCTCAAGAAAAACTCGAAGTGGCTGATGTCGGGATCCAGATCCTCCACCAAACGCCACTGCGCTTCGGGTGGAAGAGCCTGAGCCCGCTCCAGCAATTCACCCTTGAGCAGCCGCGCGGGGTCCCAGACCTCCGGATTGGAAAAGCCGGCAAAGTCCAGATCTGCCGACGCCACAAAGGCCATCAGGCGCTCGAGGTTGTAACTGGTCTCCTGCGGGTGGAGATACATGTCCGCGAAGTTCGCGTCGGCGGCGCAGTCGATCGCCCAGCGCTGCTCGTGATGGCGCCTCAACCTGTTGTGCTCAGGAAGCTCCGTGAAGAGCTGACGCCCCAACCGCAGTCCATCCGCTCCGGTCCCCACGCCCATCGCCGTCAGCGCCCGCTGGGTGCGATGAATCTCCCAGCGGCCACCGTCGGCATAGAGGAAGAGATGCAGCAAGGCGCCGGGCTTCAGCAACGCAGCCAGGGCCTTCAGCCCGGCCTCCGGTTGCCGGAGATGGTGCAAGACCCCGACGGAATTGATGTAGTCGAACGGCCCCTCTCCCGCCAGCTCAAGCAGGCTCCTGTTTTCGATCCGGACCTGGGCTCGGTCCAGGGCACCGGAGCGCCGGCAGCGCTCTCGCGCCACCTCCAAGGTCCCCGGCGAAATATCGACCGCGAGGATCTCTGCCCCCGGGTTGAGATGGGCGAGGTAGTCCGTGCTGACCCCCGTCCCGCAGCCCGCATCAAGAATCCTGAGGGGCTCAGCGCTCGAACGGGCCGCAGGCAAGGCACCGGTGCTGGCCGAGTAGGCAGCGTCAACGCACCAGCGCCAGTTGTATCCGGGCGGTGGGCCGTCTTGGAGAGGATCCCCGGGATAGGGGAAGCGGTCGTAAAAGTCGCTCACCACCGGGGTGGCGGCATCAGCAGGGGCCTGAGTCATGGGCTGGAAGCGGGTCAGAAGGTGGATCCGCTGAGGCCGAGCATTTCATGTCCCGGCCTTGCCGCTCGAGCAAACCCACAACGGGCTGCAAACATTTGTTCATGGCCTGCCAGGAGGCCAGAGGGCCAGCCGTAACGTGCCCAGGCCAGGTTCGCTTTCGTCCATGACTGTGACCGCCAGCAGCGGCAGCAGCAGGGTTGCTCCTCAGCGCTACGACACCCTGCCGCTCTCCAGCGTCCGTCAGGCGGAGCAGCAGGACCGCTTCCCGGATGGGGGCGAGCTCAGCAACCTCACGAACTTCTTCCAGAGCGGCCAGCTCCGGGTTGAGGCGGCCCGTCGCGTCTCGGCCAATGCCGAAGCCATCGTCGCTCGGGCGGCCAACCGGATCTTTGCGGGCGGCACCCCGCTCTCCTATCTCGATGCGCCTCTGAACCCAGTGGCGGCAGGGTCCCAGACCCCACTGGCGGCCGACCAAGCCGCGTTCCAGCGCTCCGTGCAGACCTTCGCTGGCGCCAGCGGCAGCACCAAGCCCGGCAATGCCTTCACCCGCCTCCTGGAGGGAGCGGGCGGCGACGCAGATGTCCGCGTCGTTCTGCCCACGGGCTTCAACCCGATCTCGGTGGCCATCTATGGCACCGAGCGGATGAAAAAGTCCATCCGCGACCTGGCCTGGTTCCTGCGCTACGTCGGTTACGCCGTCGTGGCTGGCGATCCGAGCATCCTGCGGGTCAACACCCGTGGTCTCCGCGATGTCCTGGAGAAGGGTTGCTCCCTGGCCGCCACCAACGTGGCCCTGCAGGAAATGCGTGCCGGTGCCGCTGAACTGCTGAAGGACCTGCCCGAAGCCCGTCAACTCCTGATCGACAGCTTCAACGTCCTGCTCGAAGAGCTGGCCGTGCCAACCCCCTCAGCCCGCCAGCGCCTGGGCAGCCCCGAAAACCAGGGCCTACAGCTGCCTGCGATCTACGCCCTGGCGGCCCAGGGCAAGGCCCAGCGCTTCATCATGAGGCCCGCCATGAGTGGCGGCCAGAAAGCAGAAGTGGTGCGGGCGGCCTACCGCCAGATCTTCGAGCGGGACATTGCCAAGGCCTACAGCCAGGTGCCCTGCCCCGTGGAAGCCACCCAGGTGCGCCAGGGCGACATCTCCATGCGGGAGTTCATCCGCTCCCTGGGCCACAGCAAGGAATACCAACAGCAGTTCTACGGCCGCTTCTCCAATAGCCGTGCCGTTGAGCTGGCCTTCCGCCACTTCCTGGGCCGGGGCATCAGCTCCCGCGAGGAATTCACCCGCTACTTCGACATCGTCAGCGCCCAGGGCCTCAAGGGCCTCGTGGATTCGCTGATCAACACCATGGAGTACGCCCAGGTGTTCGGCGAGGAGACCGTTCCCTACCTGCGGGACATCGGCGAGGAAGCACAGGAAAGCGCCGGCTGGGGATCCAACCGCAAGCTGTTCCGCTTCAGCGCTCCCTTTGAAGGCGCTCCCCAATACGTCACCCTCTACGCCAGCTACCGCCAGCCCTACGCCGATCAGCACCCCTATGGCGGCGGCAACGATCCTCTGGGCCTGAACTACGGCGCGATCTTCCCCTCGGGTACCGCCAATGTGTCGACCCGTCCGGCACCGCTGAGCTACGACACCCGCCGCATCCTGGTGGGCAACGGCATGCGCCAGCCGGGCCAGATGAACAGCCCGCAGTTCCGGGCATCGACCCCCCGTAAGGCAGGGCCGAAGCTGGTGAGGCTTCAGCAGATCGCCACCGGCGGCAACTCCGTTCCCCGTCGCGGCGGTCAACCCAGCATCCGCAACACCGAATCCAGCACGCAGGCTGTGATTCGCGCCGTCTATGTCCAGGTCCTGGGCAACACCGGCTACGCCGGCGAGCACAACACCGTCGAGGAAATCAAGCTCGAGAACGGTGACCTGAGCCTGCGTGAATTCATTCGCCAGGTGGCACGAAGCGAGGCCTTCCGCCGTCGCTATTGGAGTGGCCTCTACATCTGTAAGGCCATCGAGGTCATGCACCGCCGCCTGCTGGGCCGCCCCACCTTTGGCCGCTGGGAAATTGACAGCTACTTCGACGTGGCTGCCCGCAAGGGCTTCTACGGCGTGGTGGACGCCATGCTCAACAGCAGCGAGTACAGCGAGACCTTCGGCGAAGACACCGTTCCCTATGAGCGGTTCATTACCCCGAACGACCTCAACACCCGTCGCGTGCCCTCGCTGAAGCGCGCCTTCAACGCAGCGGCTTACGCCGACATCACCCCACGGATTCGCCCTGAGGTCACGCCCCCAAGCGATTTCCGCGACAGCAGTTCGCTGACCCCCCGCAACCTCAAGGGCCGCACCAGCGTCGTGCGTGGCGGCTGGAGCGCCACCCTGACCGGTGGAGAGCAGCTGGCTCCAGCACCGTCCAAGCGCTCCGGCCCCGATTCCGTCCAGACCAAGCCCTCGCCCGAGCGCAAGTGGAGCGCTCCCCGCTGGCAACCCGGTGGCGGCGCAGCTCCCACCTGGAGTGCAGCAGGGATCACCAGCTTTGCCCCGGCCCCCTCTGCAGCCGCGGCGGTCCCCGCCCGCAGCAGCTTCGGCAGTGGCTGGAATGCCGCTGTGTCGACTGGGGGAGCTGGCGTTAACGCCGAGCAGCCCCGGGCTGCCATGGCCAAGGCCCTGAAGCCTGGAACCCTGCAAGGTTTCGGAAAGCGCAAGAGCCTCGGCACCGCCGTGAAGCTCTCCATGGATCCCAGCAGCGCTGAAGTCACGCAGGTGATCGAGGCGGTCTATCGCCAGCTGCTCGGTCGCCAGCCCCTGGCTTCAGAACAACTGGGGGATGCCGAATCCCAGCTCCGTCAAGGTCGCCTGTGCGTCGCCGAGTTTGTCGCTCGGGTTGCTGGCTGTGACCTGTTCGTCAGCCGACTGAACCGGATGGCACCGTTCAAGGCCGCCGCCGCCGCCCATATCGCCCTGTTGGGTCGGGCAGCGCAGGCCGATGAAACGAGCGCCTTCCTCAACACCCGTTGTGTTGAGGGCATGCGCACCGCCATCGACGGCGTTCTGAACAATCCGGCCTACGCCGAGAACTTCGGTCGCGACACCGTTCCCTACCTCAAGGGCATGGGCACCAGCAACGGGATCCCCCTGAGCACGGTCAACCGCACGGCCGCCCTCTATGGCGGCAATGCCGCACTCAATCCAGTGGGGCGCTGAGAAGTCCAGCCTCAGATCCAGACCCTGTCCACCTCGCCGGCTCTAACGAGCCGGCTTTTTAATGGGCATTCTTGACAATGAAGCGAAAAAGATTGAGACAAAGATAAATATTCAACGGGGCCATGAAGGAAATCTGGCTGTTAGCAACCGCCGCAGCCTGAACGTAGTCTTCGATCAAGAGAAACCCAGTGCCGGCAAGGGTTTCAAGCAAAAATAATCGCCGTGAAGAACTGTTACCGGGACTCAGGACGGCGCGGGGCGTTGCCACAGAATGATTCGGCGCACAGCTCAGCTGTCGCTCCTTCAGCTCGCGTCGACGCAGGTCACTGCATCGCTCAAGGCTGGAGACTCCCCCTTACCCACCGGATATCGGTCACCGTTCAGGCGACCGCTTGTTTCGAGGCAGAACTGCATGAGCATCGTCTCCAACTCGATCATCAACGCGGACGCCGAAGCCCGCTACCTCAGCCCTGGCGAACTCGACCAGATCAAGGCTTTCGTGAGCGGCGGTCAGCGCCGTCTTCGCGTCGCCCAGGTCCTGAGCGAGAGCCGTGAGCGCATCGTCAAGACCGCTGGCGGCGCCCTCTTCCAGAAGCGTCCCGACGTCATCTCCCCCGGCGGCAACGCCTACGGCGAAGAGATGACCGCCTCCTGCCTGCGGGACATGGACTACTACCTGCGCCTGGTGACCTACGGGATCATCGCCGGCGATGTCACCCCGATCGAGGAGATCGGCATCATCGGCGCCAAGGAGATGTATCGCTCCCTCGGCACTCCCCTCGAAGCCATGGCTGAAGCCGTGCGCGAGATGAAGAACGCCGCCATGGGCCTGCTCACCGGTGCTGATGCCGAAGAGGCTGGCTTCTACTTCGACTACGTCGTCGGCGCCCTCTCCTGAGGTTGCTCTCTCTCTGATCCCCGCCTCTTCGAACAGGTTCCATGCAAGACGCAATCACCAACGTCATCAACCAGGCCGACGTTCAGGGTCTGTACCTGGACAGCTCCTCCATGGGGCGCCTGGAGCAGTACTTCGCCAGCGGTGAGCTGCGCGTTCGTGCCGCTGCAACCATCAGCGCCAACGCTTCCGCGATCATCAAGGAAGCTGTGGCCAAGTCGCTGCTGTACTCGGACATCACCCGTCCCGGCGGCAACATGTACACCTGCCGTCGCTATGCAGCCTGCATCCGCGACCTCGACTACTACCTGCGCTACGCCACCTACGCCATGCTGGCCGGTGACACCTCGATCCTCG
>NZ_JAFMFX010000089.1:0-5593 GCF_017855895.1 Vulcanococcus sp. CPBay_Sum15L08_68
CTCGAAATCGTTTGAAGGGCAACCTTCCGTGGGTTCGAATCCCACCCTCTCCGTTGTTATCGATCAGCTGTGGAAGACCAGGACCAGCCCTTGGCTGACCTGGTGAAATTCCCGTTCTTCGCGGCTCAGATCGAGTCCGACCTGGAGACCCTCCTTGAGGGCGTTGTCATAGGGGGGTGGTGTCGGTGCCTGGCCGGCGGTCCAGAGGGCGGCGATTCCCACCGAGGTGGCGTGCCAGCTAAAGCAATCGGTTGTGCCAATGGAGGGAGCCTTCAGCTCGTCTTCCAGCAGCTCGCGGATGGCCATGGCTCAGGAACAGTCCTCTCAGCATTCAGAGTTCGCCGTTCGCCGGCAATCAGCTGAGAGGTTTCGTGACCTGACGGGCAATCAAACTTCAAGGGAACGCCCCTAGGCTTCGGCCCATGCTTGCTGGAATTGGGCCGATCGCCCTGGTGCACGAGTGGTTCACCCCCCGGTCGGTGGGCGGCTCTGAACTGGTGGTGCAGGAGCTCGATGCCCTGCTGCAGCAGCCCCAACTGTTTGCCCTGGTGGATGGGGAGAGTCGTCGCCGCGGCAGTTGGCTCGCCGGTCGCTCGATCACCAGCTCCTTTGTTCAGCGCCTGCCCTTTGGGGTCAGTCACGTTCAGCAGTACCTGCCGCTGCTGCCGATGGCGATTGAGCAGCTCGATCTGACGGGTTACCCCCTGGTGCTCAGCAGCAGCCATCTGGTGGCCAAGGGTGTGCTGACCGGTCCGGATCAGTGCCATCTGAGCTATGTCCATACCCCCGTGCGCTACGCCTGGGATCAGATGCACGCCTACCTGCGCCAGTCCGCCCTGGCCCGGCGTGGTCTGGGGCCCTTGATTCGCGCGCAGCTGCATCAACTGCGTCAGTGGGATGTCCTGAGCGGCCAGCGCCCGGATCAGCTGCTGGCGAACTCCCGCTTTACGGCCTCGCGCATCCGCCGCTACTGGGGCCGCGAGTCCACCGTGGTGCACCCCCCGGTGGAGGTCGATCGTTTCCGTTGGGATCAACCCCGCGATGACGTCTACCTCTGCCTGTGCCGGCTGGTTCCCTACAAGCGTGTGGATCTGGTGGTCGAGGCCTTCAACCGCACCGGGCTCCCCTTGGTGGTGATCGGTGATGGGCCCGAGCGCGCTCGCCTGCAGGCCATGGCCGGCCCCAATGTTCGGCTGCTGGGTCGCCTTCCCCAGGACGACGTCAACGCTTGGTTGAGCCGTTGCCGCGCCTACGTCTACGCCGGCCTCGAGGACTTCGGCATCGCTCCGGTGGAGGCGATGGCGGCTGGGGCGCCGGTGATTGCCTTGGGGCAGGGCGGCCTATTGGATACGGTCCGCTGCATCCAACGCGGGGACAGCCAGCCCACGGGCCTGCTCTTCCCGGATCAGCAGGTGGCCTCGCTCGTGGCGGCCCTGGAGACCTTTGAGCAGCGGCGGCTCTGGCAGCAACTCCCCGCTGAACGGCTCAGGCGCTGGGCGGAGGGCTTCAGCCCCCTGCGTTTCCGCGCGCGGATGGAGGCGGTGATTGAGCAGAGCTGGAACCGCCATCAACGGACGCGGCAGGAACGCAGCCGAGCCTTGCCTGTGCCTATGGCTTGAGTGACCGCGGCGGGGTGTCGCTGCGAACACTCGACTTCTTTAATGACAGCTGGAAGCTGCCCAATCACTGCGCCGTTTGTCCGCCGTTGACTCGATTCCCGCTGAATCCACGGCCAGCTCTTGGCTGAGGGCTCAGTCCAAGCGCGGACGCATCCTCAAGCGTGTCGGTGACATCAGCTTTTCGCTGTTGGTCTTGATCCTGGGTTCGCCGCTGCTGTTGCTGTTGGCCCTGCTGGTCAAGCTCAGCTCCAAGGGATCGGTCTTCTATTGCCAGCGCCGCATTGGCCGCGGCTACAAGGGGTTTGGCTGCCTGAAGTTCCGCACGATGCGCAAGGACGCCGATCGCGTCTTGGCCTCGGTCCTGGCTTCCGATCCGGTGCTGCGGGCTGAATTTGAGCGGGATTTCAAGCTCAAGAACGATCCCCGGATCACGCCCATCGGCCGTTTCCTGCGTCGCTCCAGCCTCGATGAGCTGCCGCAGTTCATCAATGTGCTCAAGGGCGAGATGAGCGTGGTGGGCCCCAGACCGATCGTTTGGGATGAGCTGGAGCGCTACGGCCGCACGATGGATGAGGTGCTGGCGGTCCGCCCGGGCCTGACCGGCCTCTGGCAGGTCTCCGGCCGCAACAACCTGCCCTACGAAACCCGGGTCAAGCTCGATCTCTTCTACGCCCGCAACCGCAATTTCTGGCTCGACCTGGGCATCGTGCTGCGCACGATTGGGGTGGTGCTTCTACCGATGGACCGCGGCGCCTACTAACAGCGCTGCCGCTAACCACAGGACCTCAAGCCGGCGGCTCAGGCCCAGGAGCCGCTCCACATCACTGGCCTCAGGGGCCGGAGCTCCCGCTGCCAGCAGCGGTTTCTGGGTCTCCCGCTCCCCGTAGCGATTGACCCCGCCCAGTTGAACGTCCAGGCAGTGGGCGTAGATCGCCTGGGAGACCCCGGCATTGGGGGAGGGATCGGGCTGACCTTCCTGCAACGCCAGCTGGGCGAGGGGCAGGGTCCGTCTGGCGGTGCGTCCTTGGACCAGCGGCAAGCTCAGGGCCACGAGCCGGCAGGGCAGCCAGACCAGCAGGTCATCGAGCTTGGCTCCGGCGGTGCCCAGCCAGCGCAGGCTCCCGCGGCGGTAGCCGAGCATGGAATCGAGGGTGCTGGCGGCTTTGAACCCCCAGGCGAACGCCAACGGGCCAGGACCCCCGTACGGCCAAAGGGCGGCCCCGATCAACATCCAGAACAGCGGCGCGAACAGCCCATCAACGGCGTTTTCGCTGGCGGTCTCCGCGGCGGCCCGCAGGATCTCCTGGCGGCTCAATTCCGTTGTGTCCCGCCCAACGATCCAACCCAAGGCCGTTCGCGCTGGCCCGAGTTCCGTGGAGGTTTTGAGCGCCGCCAGGACGGCCTGCACCGCCTGCTCCAGGCTGCGGCCGGCCAGGGCGCTGGCCAGCGCGATCAGCAGCAGCGGCCAGGTCCAGGGGCGCGTCTGGCAGATCTGCTCGAGCCACCAGCCGGCGCCGCCGCTGCCGAGCACCAACAGCAGGGTGATGCCACAGCCCGCCAACCGCAGGCGCCTCGGGGATCCTTTGGCCCAGCTCTCCGCCAGCTGGCGCAGCCGGCTGATCCACCAGCCCATCACCACAACCGGGTGCAGGCACCAGCGCGGATCCCCCACCAGTCGGTCGAGACCGGCCGCGGCGAGGACCAATAAAAAAGGGTGGATCCCCGAGAAGGAATCCACCCCTGAAGCGAGCAGCGTCATGGCTGCAGAGCGGCCTGAATCAGGCGGACTTCAGCCAGGAGAACATCGAGCGCAGGCCTTTGCCCACGTTCTCGATCGGGTGCTGGCTGTCGCGGTCGCGGATCTTCTGCATCTCAGGCTTACCGGCTTCGCATTCGGCCACGAAGTTGCGGGCGAAGGTGCCGTCCTGGATGTCGCCCAGGATGCGCTTCATCTCGGCCTTGGTCTCGGCGGTGATCAGGCGAGGGCCGCTGACGTAGTCGCCGTACTCGGCGGTGTTGGAGATGGAGTCGCGCATGGCGGTCAGGCCGCCCTTGACCATCAGGTCAACGATCAGCTTCACCTCGTGCAGGCACTCGAAGTAGGCCAGCTCGGGCTGGTAACCGGCTTCCACGAGGGTCTCGAAACCGGCCTTGACCAGCTCGGAGAGACCACCGCAGAGAACGGCCTGCTCACCGAAGAGGTCGGTCTCGGTCTCTTCCTTGAAGTTGGTCTCCAGGATGCCGGCGCGGGTGCCGCCGACGCCCTTGGCGTAGGCCATGGCCAGGCCGCGGGCATTGCCGGTGGCGTCCTGGTGGATGGCGAACAGAGCGGGGACGCCCTGACCGTTCTGGTACTCCCAACGGACGGTGTGACCGGGGCCCTTGGGGGCGATCATCACGACGTCAACGTCGGCGGGGGGCTTGATCAGCTCGAAGCGGACGTTGAAGCCGTGGGCGAAGCTCAGCACCTTGCCGGCGCTGAGGTGGGGGGCGATTTCTGCGTCGTAGACGGCCTTCTGGGTCTCATCGGGCAGCAGCACCATGATCCAGTCAGCCTTGGCCGAGGCGTCGCTGACGCTCAGCACTTCCAGGCCATCGGCCTTGGCCTTCTCGGCGGAGCGGCTGCCTTCGTAGAGGCCCACCACCACGTTCACGCCGCTGTCCTTGAGGTTCAGGGCGTGGGCGTGGCCTTGGGAGCCGTAGCCAATGATGGCCACCGTTTTGCCGTTCAGCAGGCTGAGATCGGCGTCGGTGTCGTAGTACAGCTTGGCCATCAGGGGCTTCGGTTCAGCGCTAAGCAAGGATCGAGCTTACGAAAGCGCCGGCCGGCTCCCTCAGGCTTCGTTGGGATGGGCGATCACGCGGTCGATCAGGCCGTAGTTCATGGCCTCCTCGGCACTCATGAAGTAGTCCCGGTCGGTGTCCTTCTCGATCTTCTCGACCGGTTGGCCGGTCATGCCCGCCATGCTGTTGTTGAGCATGTCCTTCATGCGCAGGATCTCCCGCGCCTCGATCTCGATGTCACTGGCCTGGCGCTGGCTGGTGCCGCCCAGGGGCTGGTGAATCATGATCCGGCTGTGGGGCAGGGCGAGCCGCTTGCCCTTAGTACCGGCGCCGAGCAGGAAGGCACCCATCGAGGCCGCCAGGCCCACGCAGATGGTCACCACGTCACTCTTGACGTACTGGATCGTGTCGTAGATCGCCAGGCCCGCGGTCACCGAGCCACCCGGGGAGTTGATGTACAGGTAGATGGGCTTGCTGTTGTCATCGGAGTCGAGGTACAGCATTTGCGCCACCAGGCTGTTGGCGATGGCGTCGTTGACCTCAGAGCCGAGGAAGAGGATGCGCTCCACACCGAGGCGGGTGTAGATGTCGACCCAACGCTCGTACTGGCTACCGGGAAGGCGGTAAGGAACGCTCGGGGTACCGATGGGCATGGCTGGTCGGGTGAGTGAAGAACGGGGAAAGAGAAATCAGCCGATGCCGCCTGGCACGGGTGAGGGGAGGTCTTTTTGGCTCGTCAGGACCCGATCGATCAGGCCGAACTCCACCGCCTGCTCGGCGGTCAGGTAGGTCATCCGATCGGAGGCCTTGGAGAGTTCTTCGGTGCTCTTGCCGGTGTTGGCCGCGAGCATCTCGAGCATGGTGCGCTTGTTGTGCAGCACCTCCTTGGCCCGGATCTGGATGTCGCTGGCCTGGCCGCGGGCGCCGCTGCGGGGCTGGTGCAGCACGATCGAAGCGTGGGGCAGAGCAGCCCGGTGGCCCTTGGTGCCGGCGCTCAGGATCATCGCCGCGGTGCCCATCGCCTGGCCGATGCAGATGGTGTGCACCGGCGGCTTGACGTAGCGGATCGTGTCGGCGATGGCGAAGGCCTCGGTCTCAAAGCCGATGGCATCGCCTGAGTACCAGCTGGTGCCGGTGGAGTTGATGTAGAAGAAGATCGGCTTCTCCGGGTTGTCGAACTCCAGATAGAG
>NZ_JAFMFX010000090.1:0-5512 GCF_017855895.1 Vulcanococcus sp. CPBay_Sum15L08_68
GGCTCCAAGGTGATTGACGCCAGCCTCGCGGGTCAGGTGCGTCGCCTCGGACTGGCGCTGGCCAAGGTGAGCTAGCTCCGCACCCGAACCCCTTTCTCACCCCTCGTCCTCAACCCCAACGCCTCCCATGGTTTCCATCCGCCCCGACGAGATCAGCGCGATCCTCAAGCAACAGATCGCTGATTACGACAAGTCGGTTTCCGTCAGCAACGTCGGCACCGTGCTGCAGGTCGGCGACGGCATCGCCCGCGTCTATGGCCTCGAGCAGGTCATGGCCGGTGAGCTGATCCAGTTCGAAGACGGCACCGAAGGCATTGCTCTCAACCTCGAAGACGACAACGTCGGCGCGGTGTTGATGGGTGAGGGTCGCGGCATCCAAGAGGGCAGCACCGTCAAGGCCACCGGCAAGATCGCCTCGGTGCCCGTCGGCGACGCCATGCTCGGCCGTGTGGTGAACCCCCTGGGTCAGGCCATCGATGGCAAGGGTGATATCCCCACCAGCGAGACCCGCCTGATCGAATCGATGGCGCCTGGCATCATCCAGCGCAAGTCGGTGCATGAGCCCATGCAGACCGGCATCACCGCCATCGACGCGATGATCCCCATCGGTCGTGGCCAGCGCGAGCTGATCATTGGCGACCGCCAGACCGGCAAGACCGCCATCGCGATCGACACGATCATCAACCAGAAGGGCGAAGACGTCGTCTGCGTCTACGTCGCTGTCGGCCAGAAGGCTGCCTCTGTGGCCAACGTTGTTGAGGTGCTCCGCGAGAAGGGCGCCCTCGATTACACCGTGATCGTGGCTGCGAACGCCTCCGAGTCCGCTGCTCTGCAGTACCTGGCTCCCTACACCGGCGCAGCCATCGCTGAGTCCTTCATGTACAAGGGCAAGGCCACCCTGGTCATCTATGACGACCTGACCAAGCAGGCCCAGGCCTACCGTCAGATGTCCCTGCTGCTCCGTCGTCCCCCCGGTCGTGAGGCCTACCCCGGCGACGTGTTCTATTGCCACAGCCGCCTGCTCGAGCGCGCCGCCAAGCTGAGCGACGCCATGGGCAAGGGCTCCATGACCGCCCTGCCGATCATCGAAACCCAGGCTGGTGACGTCTCGGCGTACATCCCGACCAACGTGATCTCCATCACCGACGGTCAGGTCTTCCTGAGCTCCGACCTCTTCAACTCCGGTCTCCGCCCCGCCATCAACGTGGGTATCTCCGTGAGCCGAGTGGGTGGTGCTGCCCAGACCAAGGCCATCAAGAAGATCGCCGGTACCCTCAAGCTTGAGCTGGCTCAGTTCGATGAACTGGCCGCCTTCTCCCAGTTCGCCTCCGACCTGGATGCTGCGACTCAGCAGCAGCTGGCCCGCGGTAAGCGTCTCCGCGAGATCCTCAAGCAGCCCCAGTTCAGCCCCCTGATCCTGGCTGAGCAGGTCGCCGTGGTTTACGCCGGCGTCAAGGGCCTGATCGACGAAGTTCCCGTCGAGTCCGTCGTTCAGTTCTGCCGCGAGCTCCGCGAGTACCTGAAGACCAACAAGCCCGAGTTCATCAACAAGATCCAGACCGAGAAGCAGCTCAGCGAAGACGCTGAGGCCATGCTCAAGGCTGCCATCAACGAAGTGAAGTCTTCGATGCTGGCTGCGGCCTGATCCCTGACGGTTACCCCGGAGAGTCCAATCCATGGCCAACCTGAAGGAGATCCGCGACAGGATCAGTTCCGTTAAAAACACCCGGAAGATCACCGAGGCCATGCGCCTCGTGGCAGCCGCCAAGGTCCGCCGGGCACAGGAACAGGTTCTGCGCAGCCGTCCGTTTGCTGATCGTCTTGCCCGCGTTCTGGAGAATCTCCAGACCCGGATGCAGTTCGAGACCGCTGACGCGCCGCTGCTCGAGAACCGCGACGTCCGCACCATCACCCTGCTTGCCGTGACCGGCGACCGGGGTCTGTGCGGTGGCTACAACGCCAACATCATCAAGCGCACGGAACAGCGTCACGCTGAGCTGAAGTCTCAGGGCTATGACGTGGATCTGGTGTTGATCGGCCGCAAGGTCGCCACCTACTTCCAGAACCGCGCCAGCCAGTACACGATTCGCGCCACCTTCATGGGGCTCGAGCAGGTCCCCAGCGCTGCTGAGGCCGGCAAGATCGCCGACGAGGTGCTCGCCGAGTTCCTCTCCGGCACCACCGATCGTGTCGAGATCATCTTCACCAAGTTCATCAACCTGGTGAGCTCGAAGCCTGTTTCCCAGACCCTGCTGCCCCTGGATCCCCAGGGCATCGCCAGCGCGGACGACGAGATTTTCCGTCTCACCACCCGCGACGGTCAGCTGGGCGTTGAAACGGGCACGGTCAACAACGACCAGCCTTCTCTGCCTTCTGATCTGGTGTTCGAGCAGAGCCCCGATCAGCTGCTGAATGCACTGCTGCCTCTGTATCTGCAGAACCAGCTGCTGCGTTCCCTGCAGGAGGCGGCCGCTTCCGAGCTCGCCAGCCGGATGACCGCCATGAACAACGCCAGCGACAACGCCAAGGCGCTCGCGAAGTCCCTGACCCTGGACTACAACAAGGCCCGCCAGGCCGCCATTACCCAGGAGATCCTGGAAGTGGTCGGCGGTGCTTCTGCCATGGCCTGAGCACGTTGCTCAGACGCTCAAAGCCCTCCCAAGTGGAGGGCTTTTTTTGTGCCTTGTTCCAGGATGAGGGAAGCGCCGGCGCGCCATGACGCTTTCCCTGCAACCGCTCTTCCCTTTGGCCCTGGGCACCGCAGATCTGGCCCTGGATCCGATGGATGCGGTGTTACTGCTCCAGGATGTCCTGGCTCTGCGGGGCGAGGACAGCGGCAACCCCCATCCCGGTTGCGCCTGGACCGGCGACATCAACGGTGTCTGGCGGGTTCACCAGCTTCCGGCTTTTGCGGCCATTAGCGATCAGGTGCGCCGGCATGCCTGGGCGTACCTGGAGCAACTGGGCTTCCACTGCGACCAGGTGGCCCTGCACATTCAGCGGTCCTGGCCGGTGGTGAGTGAACCGGGCCAGGCGGTGGGCCGTCATCACCATCCCAATGCCCATCTGAGCGCCATCGTCTACCTCAATGGCGATGGATCCGGCCGCAGTGGTTGCCTTCGGCTCTACCCCGCCCGGCAGAGCAATGAGCTGGTGCCAGGGTTATCCGTGGGCCATGGCGGTCCCCTCGAGGGGGCCCTGCACTGGAATGCCCCCCACTTCGATCTGGCTCCCCGGGCTGGGTTGCTGGTGCTCTTCCCCGCTCAGATTGACCATGCCGTGACGGCCAATGAGGACGAGGGCGATCTGCGGGTGTCCCTGGCCTTTGATCTGGCCTTGAGTGCACCGCTCTATGAGCAGCCCGGGCTGGCCCCACCGGAATACCTGGCGCCGCACCCGCAGCAGTGGGGCGCCCTGCCCGGGCCGTGATCCTGGACAATGGGGAGCTTCTGGACTGAGCTGCTCCCTCCATGGGCGAGACCTACACCGTTGTCTGTGAACTCGACGGCACCAGCCACAGCTTCAGCTGCGCTGCCGATCAGACCGTTCTCGCTGCTGCGGAAGCCGCCGGTGTGGCTGTCCCCAGCTCCTGCTGCTCCGGTGTCTGCACCACCTGCGCTGCCGTGGTGAAAGAGGGATCCGTGCATCAGCCCGACGCCATGGGCGTCAAGGCTGAGCTGCGGGATCAGGGGTTTGCGCTGCTCTGTGTGGCCTATCCCCGCAGCGACCTCAAGGTGCTGGCCGGCCAAGAAGACGCGCTCTATGAAGCGCAGTTCGGTCAATACCAAAAGTGAGTCCAGGGCTCTCTGGCTTTCGATCCCTGGCGCTCACCCTGGTGGCCCAGCCCGGTCCGCTGCTGCCGCAGATCGAGGCTGAACTGCGTCAGCACGGGGTCCCGTTGCGCTGGGCGATCACCCAGGCGGTCTGCCGGCCCGATGGCCAGCGCCAGCTAACCCTGGAAGCGATGGTGCACCAGCCCGCCCTGCTCGTATGACCCGCCCTGGCGATCCCTTGCCCACCGTGATGGTGGTGCCCACGGGCATCGGCTGTGAGGTGGGTGGCTACGCGGGTGATGCGGTGCCCGCGGCGCGGCTGTTGGCGGCCGCCAGTGGCTGCCTGATCACCCATCCCAATGTGATGAATGGGGCCTCGCTCTATTGGAGTGACCCCCGCATTCACTACGTCGAGGGATCAAGCCTCGATCGTTTCGCGGCTGCAGAACTGGCACTCCAGCCGGTTCGCTCTCAGCGCATTGGCCTGCTGCTGGATGCCGGCATCGAGGAGGAGCTCCGGCTGCGGCATCTGCAGGTGGCCGACGGTTGCCGGGCCAGCCTCGGGCTGAGCCTGGGTCCGGTGGAAACCACTACGGCTCCGATCGGCGTCAGCCTGAGCCAGGGGGAGAGCGGTGCCAGCTGGGGCCAGCTGGCGCGTCCCGACGTCTTGCTGGAGGCCGGGGCGCGCCTGCGCGATGCCGGTGCCACGGCCATCGCCGTGATTGCCCGCTTTCCGGATGACCCCGATAGCGAGGCCCTGACGGCCTACCGCCAGGGGGGCGGCGTCGATGCCCTGGCTGGTGCCGAGGCGGTGATCAGCCACTGGCTGAGCCGTCAGCTGAATCTGCCCTGTGCCCATGCGCCGGCGCTGAGCCCCCTGGAGATCGATCCCCAGTTGGACCCCCGGGCGGCGGGCGAGGAGCTGGGTTACACCTTCCTGCCCTGCGTGCTGGTGGGCCTGAGCCGCGCCCCAGCCCTCTGGCCAGCGGACCAGGCCCCCGCCGAATCGATTCGCGCTGAACAGATCGGAGCTGTGGTGGCCCCGGCCGGGGCCCTGGGCGGCGCGGCAGTCTTGGCCTGCGCTGAGCGGGGCATTCCGGTGATCGCCGTGGAGAACCCCTGCGTCCTCTCGGTGACGGCCGAGGCCTTGGGGATCGAGGTGCTCCGGGCTAAGAGCTACAGCGAGGCCGCTGGGCTGGTGCTGGCCCTGCGGGAGGGAATCAGTCCCGAGGCGCTGCAGCGTCCGCTGCGGCGGCTGGTCTGATGGCGGGCTTTGGCGTGCGCAAGGACCCCTGCCCCTGCGGCGGCGGGGTCTACGCCGACTGTTGTGAGCCGTTCCACCTGGGCCAGTCCCTGCCGGCCACGGCTGAGCAGTTGATGCGCTCGCGCTACAGCGCCTTCAGCCGCAACCTGATCGACTACTTGATCGAGACCCATCCCTCCCCTGAGCCCCTGGCCGAGCGGCGCCAAGCCCTCAAGGCCAGCAACCGGGGCGTGCGTTGGACCCAGCTGAGGATCAGCGCACGCGAGGCCGGAGGCGAGGCTGACCTCAGCGGCCGGGTGAGCTTCGAGGCCCAGTACCGCCAGGCGGGGCAGACGCACGTCCTGCGGGAGTGCTCCCGCTTTGGCCGCGAGGGTGGGGTGCTCGAGGGGCGTTGGCTCTATCTCGACGGCGAGGCCTAGTTCAGGCAGGCCATCGGGTGACGGTTGCCTACTCCCAGGGCTTTGGCCACGCCGGG
>NZ_JAFMFX010000026.1:0-24330 GCF_017855895.1 Vulcanococcus sp. CPBay_Sum15L08_68
CTGCGGCCGCCCCGACTCAGCCCGCCGAGCCCAAGAAGGAGGAGGAGAAACCGGTGGCCCAAAAGCCGGCGCCGAAACCCCCTGAAGCGCCAGCGGCTCCTCGCCCCAGCGCACCGCCGGCCCCCTATCGGGTGACGATCAAATTGCCCGCCGCTGATCCTTCCGCCCCTGCGGAGGTGCTGACCCAGGCCTTGCGCGCCGCCGGTTTGGCCTTTGAAGTGGAGACCATTGAGCGCGTCCCCAACGGGACGACGCCCACACGCACCGCTGCGCCTGAACCGCGCTAGGCCGGCCCGATCCCATGTCCTTGAGTCGCCGTCAGGCCCGACAGCTCACCGATACGGCCTACCTGGCGGCGGCCACAGCCTTGCTCTGGGTGGGCCTCTACTACCTCCCGGTGGGTGGTGCCCTGTTTCGCCTGGCGCTGCCCTTGCCCCTGGCGTTGCTGCAGCTTCGCCATAACGGCCGTTGCGCCGTGGAGGGTGTGGCCGTGGCGGCCCTGCTCTTGGTGGCCTTGATGGGGCCGATTCGCGGTCCGTTGGTGCTCTTCCCCTATGGCTTCCTGGCCCTTTGGCTGGGCTGGTGTTGGAGACGGGGTCTGAGTTGGTACCTGAGCTGGGGCGTGGGTGTGTTGATCGGCGCCGGTGGCTTCCTGGTGCGGGTGGCGGTGCTCTCGATCCTCCTGGGCGAAAACCTTTGGGTCCTGATCACCTCCGCCGCCTCCCAGGTGCTGGAGCGGCTTCTTGGCTTGGTCCAGATCGGCGGTGGACCGGATCTCTTTCAGGTGCAGCTGATGGCCCTCGCCCTGGTGCTGGTGCAAAACCTGATCTATGTGCTGGCCCTGCATGCGGTGGCCCTCTGGATCTTTCCCCGCCTGAAGAGTCCGATCAGCGAGCCTCCGGCTTTGTTGCGCCCCCTATTGGCCCTGGATCCGCTTTGACACTGGAGCGAATCAGCGGCGAGGCGGCCTGGGCGGAGCAGTGGTGCCAGCGCCTCAGGGCCGCTGCCAGCGAGACCCGAGTGTTGTTGCTGCTGGCTGGAACGGACACGGCGGCGGTGCCGGGGATCTCGGCCGCCGGGGCCACCCCTGAGTCCCGCCGCTTCACGGCCGCCGCCGATGCCGAGTTGCTCTGGCAGGGCCCGGCCGCCCGGCGACCCCATGCCTTGCCGCCCCTGCCGGCGGGGGTCTCTCCCGCCTTGATTGCCTGGGCGGTTCTGGAGGGCTTGGCCCTGGAGCCCTTGGTGCTGAATCTGGGGGCGCCCGTCGCACCGGCCATCCCCCATCTCCAGCTCAACCCGTCGCCCGCGCGCTGCCTCAGCGGCGGGCAGGCGATGGATCCCGAGCGGGTGCAAGCCCTCTGGGGCTGGGGGGAGCGCTGGGGCCGCGGCTTGGCCCGCTCCGGCCAACCGGTGTTGCTCAGCGAGTGTGTGCCTGGGGGGACGACCACCGCCCTGGCGGTCCTGGAGGCCCTGGGGATTCCCTCCATGGGCTTAGTCAGTGGCAGCGTTCGCCAGCCGGATCACCAGCTCAAGGCGCGCTTGGTTCAACGGGGATTGGCGGCTGCTCAATTGGCTGCGGATGCCAGCCCCCAGGCTGTGTTGGCTGCGGTGGGTGACCCGATGCAGGTGGTTGCGGCGGCCCTGCTGAAGCAGGCGGCCTTGGCGGGAACGCCGTTGCTCTTGGCGGGCGGCAGTCAGATGGCGGCTGTCCTGGCCCTGGCCTTGGCGGCGTGTACACCGCCTGAGCGCCAGCAGCTCTGCCAGCAGGCGGCGGTGGTGACCACCGCCTGGGTGGCCCATGAGGTGGCCAGCGATTTCCCGGGGCTGATGCTGCAACTGGCCCAGCGCTTTGCGGTGCAGCCGCTGGCCTTTGCCACGGGCCTGCGCTTCACGGAGAGCCGCTGCCCGGAGTTGCTCGATTACGAGCGCGGCTACGTCAAAGAGGGAGTTGGCGCTGGGGGCTTGGCCGCCCTCTGGCAGCTCAGCGGGCGTTCGCTGCAGGCGCTCCAGGAGGCCTGTGAGCAGGCCTGTGACCAGCTGCAGCACCCGGCCTAGCCTGCGCTTGTGACTTCCCGCCGCCACGCTCTGCAACTGATGGCTTCAGTGGCGGCCCTGGGCGCGGCCGCCGGCTGTGCACCGGCGCGCTCTGGCCAGCCGCAGCTGTTGAGCGTGAAAGGGGACTTGCCCAAGGCCTGGCTGCAGGAGCTGCCGTCGCCCTGGCAGCCCCGCGCCCTGGAGAGCCCGGAGCAGCTCCTGAGCCTGGTGGATCGCTCCGCCTTGCAGGAGCAGCCCCTGGCGGGGGCTGCCTTGTTGGCCCTCGGAGACGGCTGGGCCCAGCAGCTCGATCGCGCCCGGCTCCAGCCCCTCGAGGCTCCGGCCCTGCTCGAGCAGCTGGCGCCCATGGCCCAGGCCCCCAGTCGGTTGTTTGCGGCTGAGGGCGCTGTTCCCCTGGCTTTCCCGTGGGCCTTTGGCACCTGGTTGTTGGTGCTGCGCAGTCGCCCGGACCTCTGGCGGCAGCGCGAGTTGGGTTGGTCGTTGCTGCTCGATCCCAGCCTTCGCGGCAAGGTCGTGCTGCCCTCCAGTCCGCGGGTGGTGATCGAGCTGGCCCTGCGTCAGTTGGGTCTCTCCAGCGGCGATCCCAAGGCCCTGAGCAACCCAGCGCTGCCGCAGCAGCTGTCCCAGTTGGTGGGGCAGGCGTTGGCGCTGGATGAGCGCGATGGACTGAATCTGCTGTTGGCCGGTGAGGCGGATGCGGCGGTGGTTCCCAGCCATCGGGCGATTCCCCTGCTGAAGAAAGATCCGCGGCTTTCGGCTTTCCTTCCGGAGTCCGGCTCTCCGCTCTGGTGGCAGCTGCTGCTCCGTCTTCCCCCCCAGGACACTGCGGGGGTGGATCCGCCGCTTCCCCTGGAGTGGGTGCGCGATGGCCTCAGCCTGCCCCTGGTGGATCGCCTGTTGGCGGCGGGTTGGGTGCCCCCGCTTCCGCGTCAGCGCTTGGAGCCTGTGCTGCAGCGCTGGCCTGAGCGACTGCGGCCTTTGTTGCTCCCCAGTGAGGCGGTGCTGCAACGCTGCAACAACTTGCCGGTGTTCACGCCCGCGGAGCGCAGCCGCTGGCAGACCCTTTGGGATCAGGCCCTCAGCCGCTAACCCCAGAGCCTGCGCCGGGGTGCGGCCGCCAGGCGTTGATGGGTTTCAGCCAAGAGTTCAGGAATGGGGAGCTGATGGGGACAGCGGGGTAGGCACTCGCCACAGCCTTCGCAGGCGGAGGCATTCACGCTCTCCCACCAGTGCCCGGCTCTTCCGATCAGGTTGTAGCGCTCCTGGGCGAAGGCGCTGAGGCCATGGCCGAGGTCCAGGTTGCGCAGGCGCAGCAGCTCGGGGATTGGTACCTCGTTGGGGCAGGGCAGGCAGGCCCGGCACTGCTGGCAGGCGGTCTCAGCCAGTCGACCCTGGCCGGCCTGCCAGGCCCGCTCCAGGGCTTGGCGATGGCTCGGTTCCAGACCAATCTCCTTGTCGACCATGAGGCGTTGGGCCAGGGCCAGGTCGCTGGCTTGGGCGGCCCCCAGGGTCAAGCAGGAGATGCCCGCATCGAGCAGGAAGCGGTAGGCCAACTCCAGGGGCTCAAACGGATCGCAGTCGGCGCGCAGTTGCTCAGGCGGGGCGTAGAGCCGGCCCCCCTTATCGGCTGGCGAGATGGCCAGAACCCCGATTCCCTCCCGCAGGGCCGCCTGGGCCAGGGGCAGTCGGGTTTGATCGAACCAATGGAGGTGCAGGCTGCAAAAGCTGAAGCGGGCAGAGGCGAGGGCGGCCTCAATCAGCGAGAGCTCGCCATGGCTCGAGAACCCCACCTGGGTGACCAGTCCCTCCCCCAGGGCCCACTGCAGCAGATCCGCTCCGGCCCCCTCGAGGGCCCAATCCAGGTGCTCCCTGCGGTTGAGGCCATGGACCGCAAGGTTGTCCAGCTGTTGCACTCCCAGGCGTTGCAGGATCCCGCGGAGCTGCGTCTGTCCCTCCTCCAGGCTGATCCCCGGCAGCAGCTTGCTGGTGAGCACCAGCTCCCCAGGGGGGCGTGCACGCAGGGCCTGGCCCAGGAAGGCTTCTGCGGGGCCGTAGGCCGGGGCGGTCTCAATGTGATTGATGCCTGCGGCCAGGGCGGCATCGAGCACCTCCGCCATCTGCTGCGGGCTGCTGGTGGCCCGCATCGTGCCCAGGCAGAACGGGGAGACCCGTGGTCCTTGGCCAAAGGGGCGGCGCTCAGCCAGGGTCTTCCTCCGCCTCCGTCTGGGCTTGGTTGATGTGCCTCACAAGCTCGGCGGGACTGATGCCATCGATGAAGCGGCGGAAATCGGCGGCATCTTCCGCATCGGCCTCAGCATCCACGGGGATGGAGGCATCAGCGACGACCTCCTCCAGCATCCAGATCCCACTGCCGGTGCGGACGGCCAGGGCAATGGCGTCGCTGGGTCTGGCGTCGAGCTCCAGCTCCTCGTCGCCCTCGGTGCGCAGTTTCAGCACGGCACGAAAGGTGCTGTCTTCGATGGCGTGGACGATCACCTTGGTCAGCTCCAGCCCCCCGGCCTGCAGCAGTTCCACCATCAGGTCATGGCTCAGGGGCCTGGGCGGGGTCTGGTCGCTGAGCCCGGCCATGATGTTTTGGGCTTGGGCCTGGTCGATCCAGATGGGCACCTGACGCCGCCCGGATGGATCGCGGAGCAGCACGATCGGACTTCGACTGGCGGCGTCGAGGGCAATGCCGGCCACTCGCATTTCGACCATGGCTTGCCCGCTTTCCCTTCTGCCCGATTATGGCCAGTGTTGATCAGGCCACCGCATGTTCACTGGGCTGGTTCAGGCCACCGGAGAGCTGCAGCGCAGCAGCGGCGGTTTGCGGCTGCGCATCCCCCGGGGCTCTGAGCTCGATCCGGCCCAGCTGGCCCTCGGGGACAGCGTGGCGGTTGATGGGGTCTGCCTGACGGTGACCGAGCGCTCCGCCAGTGGGTTCTCGGCCGATGTCAGTGAGGAGACCCTCAGCCGCACCACCCTCTCGGCCAAGGCCGACCGTGGGGGCTGGGTCAACCTGGAGCCGGCCCTGCGTCTTCAGGATCGACTGGGCGGCCATTTGGTCAGCGGCCACGTCGACGGCTTGGGCGAGGTGGTGGGGGTGGAGCAGCAAAGCGCCTCTTGGAAGCTCACGCTGCGTTGGCAGGATCCCTCCTTTGGTCGCTACATCTGCGAGAAGGCCAGCGTTGCTGTCGATGGCATCAGCCTGACGGTGGCGGGCTGCAGTCAGGACGGGGCTGAGTTTTGGATCGCCGTGATCCCCCACACCTGGGGCACGACGACCCTGCAGCATCTGCAGCGCGGCACGGCGGTGAATCTGGAGGCGGACCTGCTGGCGAAGTACACCGAACGCTTGTTGCAACACGGGACGGCGTCGACGGCTCCGATCAGTGATGCCTGGTTGAAGGAGCACGGCTGGAGCTGACAACACCAGATGCCATGCCTACGTTCCGGGGGTTCGTGTTCCTGCTGAACACTTCATGGCTTCTGACGACAATTCCGGTCTGATGGTGGGCGCCCTGCGCAGCTTCACCGTGGCCGAGGGCATCCTGCTGCTGGTGCTGGGTGTCCTTGCCCTGATCTTCCCGATGATTGCCTCCGCCTGGGTGACGGTGGTGGTAGCCCTGGCTTTTTTGGTCGGCGGCATCATCGGCTGGGTGAACAGCCTCAACCGCTCGAGGCAACTGAGCCAATGGCACTGCTTCTGGCGCCTCGTGGTCTCGACCCTGTTTGTGGTCACCGGGGCTTGGATCATCCAGCAGTTCAGTGCTGGGGTTGAACCGGCTGCCGCTCAAGTGGCGGCGTTGGCCTTCGCCATCGGCATCGTCTTTTTGGTGGAGGGTGCGGTGGCCAGCATCGTTTCCCTGTCCCATCGGGAGATGGCCGGGTGGGGCTGGGGTTTGGCCAATGGCATCGTCACCTTGATCCTTGGCCTGATCATCGTGTCGATGAAGGGCCTGGGTCTGCTGAGCGTGATCGGCATCCTGGTGGGGATCAGCTTCCTCTTCAGCGGCATTGACCTTCTGGTCTTCAGTGCCGCGTTCCACGGTCCAGACGAGCGCTGAATCGCGCAGGGGATCTCCCTTAGAGGGCTTCGTTTGCGCTGCCGTCCTGTTCCACGGGCAGTAGCCAAATGGAGCCCGTTTCTTTGTGGACTTCGATCTTGAACTCCTGGCCGGGCTCTAGCCCCATGCGCCTGGTGTAGGCGTTGCCGATCAGGAGGTTGCCGTTGCCATGGACCTTGGTGCGGAATTCCGCTTGCCGCCCCTTGGTGCCGCTGCCACCGCCGCTTTGGCTGGGGAGCTTGTAGCCCTTGGCTTCCACCAGGGCGCGATAGAAGCTTTTTTTGAGAAGACGGCCACTGGGACCGACATAGCCACAGGCCCGAGCGATCTGATCTTCAGGCCGATTGCTGAGCGAACGGGCTTTGTCCAGTAGCGCCTTGCCTTCCAGCATCTGGGTCGGCTTGGTTGTCTTCTCTTCGACGAACACCGCTGCAGTGGGTCGCTGGCGGCCCGATTGTGCCGATCACTTGCAATGCTTCGCAAGGGCAACTTGCAAGAACTGTGATCAAACAGCTGCCCTACAGCAGATAAAGGATTCCGTAGAGCACCACCCAGATCCCATCGACGAAGTGCCAATAAAGCTCGGCGGCCTCCAGGGGAAAGAGGTTGTCAGAGCTGACGCGGCCCCCTTCACGGCACTGCCACCAGACGATCAGGATCATCAAGCCGCCCAAGGTGACGTGCAGGCCGTGGAAGCCCGTGATGGCGTAGAAGGTGCTGGCAAAGAGGTTGTCGGTCAGACCAAAGGGCAGCTCGAAGTACTCCTTCATCTGACCGGCCAGAAAGGCAAAGCCCAGGGCGGCACTGATCAAAAGCCAGCGTTGGCAGAGGGCCTTTTGATTGCGCTTCAACGCTGCGCCAGCCCGGTGGAAGGTGAAGCTGCTGATCAGCAGCAACAGGGTGTTGATGGTGGGTAGCACCATCTCCAATTCGTAGGTCGCCCCGGATGGCAGGGGGTTAACGGCTCGGAAGGTCAGATAGGCGGCAAAGAAACCGGCGAAGGTCATGCCATCGGCCACCAGGAAGGTGGCGAGGCCGAACATCCGGAAGTCGCCGTGGTGCTCCTGGTGCTCGGTGCCCTGTTCTTGGTTCAGGGATTCGCTTGTGCTCAGGCTTGTCATGGCATTCAGGAGCGCTGGTCAGAGTTGCCGAGCTTCCACAGCTCAGAGCCCGAGGTGGCGGCCAATGGCAGTTCGCCGGCGGGGGTGCCATAGCCGTAGGGCTCTTTCACCAAGGGGGCCTCGCCCTTCCAGTTCTCCACCGGTGGAGGGGAGCTGGTGAGCCATTCGGGGGTTAGGGCATTCCAGGGGTTGTCTCCGGCTGGTGCGCCGTTGAAGGCACTCATGACGACGTTCAGCAGGAAGGGCAGGGTGCTGATGGCCATCAGCAGCGCCCCAACACTGCTGAGCTGGTTGATCAACTCAAATTGCGGGTCGTATTCGGCAACGCGGCGCGGCATGCCATTGAGGCCAAGCCAGTGTTGCGGAGCGAAGCAGAGGTTGAAACCGACAAAGGTCAAGAGAAAGTGCAGCCGTCCCAGGTCCTCGTTGAGCAATCGGCCGGTCACCTTGGGATACCAGTGGTAGATCGAGGCAAAGATCACAAACACCGTGCCGCCGTAGACGATGTAGTGGAAGTGGGCGACGACGAAGTAGGTGTCGTGCACGTGAATGTCGAAGGGGACCTGGGCGAGGGCGACGCCCGTGATTCCCCCGAAGACAAAGTTGATGATGAAGCCGCAGGAGAAGAGCATCGCGCTGTTGAGGGCAATGCGGCCTCCCCACATGGTGGCGAGCCAGTTGAAGAACTTGATCCCTGTCGGGACGGCGATAAAGGAGGTGGCGATGGTGAAGAACAGCCGCATCCAGGGAGGCGTGCCGCTGGTGAACATGTGGTGGGCCCAGACGATCAGGCCCAAGAAGACGATGCCCATGATCGAATACACCATCGTTGTGTATCCGAAGAGCGGCTTGCGGCAGTGGATCGGCAGGATTTCGCTCACCAGGCCAAAGGCCGGCAGCACCATGATGTAAACCGCGGGGTGGGAATAGAACCAAAACAGGTGCTGATAAACCACCGCATTGCCGCCCAGGCTTGGGTTGAAAAAGCCGGTGTGGGCAATGATGTCGAAGCTCAGTAGCACCAGAGTCCCGGCCAGGACGGGGGTGGAGAGCACCACCAAGATGCTGGTGCCGAGCATCGCCCAGCAGTACATCGGGAGCTGCATCAGCTTGAGCCCCGGTCGCCGCAGTTTGAGGATCGTGGCGATGAAGTTGATCCCGCCAAAGATGGAGCTGCCGCCCAGCAACAGCACGCTCAAGATCCAGATGATCTGACCGGTGGCCGGGGTCGTGATGCTCAGGGGTGGATAGGCGGTCCAGCCCGACTGGGCAGCGCTGGCAATGAAGTAACTGCTGATCAGGAGCAACCCGGCTGGAGGGATCAGCCAAAACGCCACCGCGTTCAGTCTTGGGAACGCCATGTCGCGCGCTCCCACATAGAAGGGAATCAGGTAATTGCCAAAGGCCCCATTCACCACCGGGACGATCCAGAGAAAGATCATCACCGTCCCGTGCAGGGTCAGGACTTCGTTGTAGGTCTCCCTGGGAAGGAAGTCCGAAATCGGGGTCAGCAGCTCGGTTCGAATCGCTCCAGCGAGGGCGCCACCGATCAGATAAAAAATGAAGCCACAAACCAGATACTGCAGCCCGATCACCTTGTGGTCGGTGCTGAAACTCAGGTAGCGCAGCCAGCCTTGGGGTTGCAGCGGCGTGCGGTGCTCAGGGGTCAGGCTGATGGTCATGACTGCACCGGGGTTTGTGGGGCTGCGCTGGCAATCGGACTGTTCTGGTTGACCCAGGCCTCGAAGGTCTCGGGTTCATCGACGATCACGGTCGAGCGCATTCCGCCGTGGTACGGGCCGCAGAGCTCTGCGCAGACGATCGGATAACGGCCAGCTCTCGTGGCGGTGAAACTCAAGAGTGTGGGCTGACCGGGGATGACGTCTTGCTTCAGGCGGAATTCGGGGACCCAGAAGGCATGGATGACGTCATTGGCCTTCATGCGCAATGCCACCGGCTGCCCCATGGGCACATGCAGCTCGCCGCTCGTGATCTCAGCCCCCGGGTAGTGAAAGATGAACGCGAACTGCATGGCCGTCACGTCGATCGGCAGTGGGGCTAGGGCGTCGTCGCTCTCCAGGCTCACGGGGCTGATACCGCCCCAGGTGCGGGACTCCTCCATCTCCCCGCCCATGGCATGCATGCTGTGGTCATTGAGCGGAGCCATGCCGCCCATCCGGTCGTAGATGTCGTAGCTATAGATCCCGACAAACAAGACCACCACGGCGGGAATGGCGGTCCACAGGATCTCGAGCGGGAGGTTCCCCTCGACGGCTTCGCCATCACCGCTCTCGCCTGGCTTGCGCCGGAACTTCACCAGGCTGTAGAGGATCAGCCCGACAATCCCGACAAACAGGATGGTCCCAATGCTGAAGAGCACCTTGAAGAGCTCGTCATAAACAGGCGCGTTGGCGCTGGCGTCAACCGGCAGGAGGTTGACGTTCTGCCCGATCCAGAGGCCCATCAACACCAGGGCCATTCCGGTGATCAGGGTGAGGATTGCGGCTGGTATCCGCATCGTCCTGAAATCAATCGAGGTCAGCCTATGGAGGCTTGCTCGTCGACGTGTTGTTCGTGGTTGTTTGCAGCAATCCGCCGCTTCTTGGTGAGGGAACGCTCACCCATTGATCACTGTTGGTGTCGCTTTTGGGTGGCGCGTGACGGACGTCTGCGAAGCCGGTGTGACGTCATTAGGTTGACGCCAACCGCCCTTCTCCAGCAGAGATGTTCGGCGCCATGCAGCCCAACAAACGAGACGGCCTCGCCGCACTCTGCGCCCACCTGTTGGTCGCACTGATTGCGCTGGTGGTCATCGGCGGGGCGACGCGTGTGATGGAGGCAGGTCTGGCTTGCCCAGACTGGCCCCTTTGCTACGGCTCCCTCTTGCCGGGGCGCCAGATGAACCTGCAGGTCTTCCTGGAGTGGTTCCATCGCCTGGATGCCTTTGTCGTCGGTGTCGGCCTCCTGGTTCTCACCGCGGTCAGTTGGTGGTGGAGGCGGGAGTTGCCCAAGGGCTTCCCCCTCCTGGCCAGCCTGAGCCTGGTGCTGGTGGCTGTTCAGGCGGGCTTGGGTGCCCTAACGGTGACCCTGCTGTTGCCATTCCCTGTGGTGACGGCTCACCTGCTCACCGCCCTGGTGTTGGTTGCTCTGCTGAGCGGTTTGAGTGAGTTGCTGAGGGCCGGCTCCCTGACTTCTTCCTCAGGGCGTTCTCTGCTCTGGGCTGGCCTCACCGCAGTCCTGGCGACTGCGGTGTTGGTGCAGTGCCTCTTGGGCGGACTCATGGCCAGTCAGTGGGCGGCAGGCCGGTGCCTGAGCGCTGGGGAGGGCTGCTCCTGGCTCTTGATGCACCGCCTGGGTGCTCGGCCGGTGGGTCTGCTGGTGCTCCTGGGTTCGGGACTGCTGCTTTGGAAGCGTCCGGCGGAGCGCCCCTTTGCCTTGGCTGCGGCACTGCTGGTTCTGCTGCAGATCGCCCTGGGTGTGCTGAGTTTGCGTCTCAGCCTGTCCGTTCCAGCGGTGACCGTGGCACACCAGCTGGGCGCTGCTCTCTTGGTGGCCGTTCTGGCGGCCTTGACCGTTCGTAGTTGGCCGGAGGTGCTTCGTGGTTAATGCCTTGCCCCTGACCCGTGAGGAGATCGTTCCCTCCAGGAAGCGGCTGAAGTTGCCCCCCTGGCTGGAGATCGCCAAGCCCCGTTTGATCCCCCTGTTGCTGGCGACCACCCTTGGCGGGATGGCGATGTCGGAAGGCTGGCCCCTGCCTCCTCTCCGCCTGGCCTGCACCTTGGGTGGTGGCGCCTTGGCCGCCGCAGCGGCTGGGGTCCTGAATTGCCTTTGGGAGCAGGAGCTCGATGGCCGCATGCAGCGAACCAGCGGCCGTGCACTCCCCTCCGGTCGCCTGTCGATCACGACGGCTTTTGCCATTGCCGTCACCCTCACGCTGACGGCGGCGACGCTGCTGGTGGGCGGGGTGAATTGTCTGGCCGCCAGCCTGTCGCTGCTGGGTCTGTGCAGTTACGTCCTGCTCTACACGGTGCTGCTGAAGCCCCGCACCACCCAGAACATCGTGATCGGTGGTGTGGCTGGAGCCATTCCCCCCCTGGTCGGTGCCGCCGCGGCAACGGGCCATCTGGGCCTGGGGAGTTGGTGGTTGTTTGCCCTGGTGATGCTGTGGACGCCAGCCCATTTCTGGGCCCTCGCTCTGCTGCTGAAGGAGGACTACCGCGCCGTCGGGATCCCCATGCTCCCGGTGGTGAAGGGCAGTGGTGCCACCGCTGAGGCCATTCGTTGGTATGCCCTGGCGACGGTGGTGCTGAGCCTGGTGGGTGTCTGGGCCTTGCCCGGTGGGGGGTTGCTCTACGGGCTCCTGCTGCTCCCCTTCAATGCCCGGCTCTTGCAGATGACCTGGAATTTGCACAAAGACCCGGATGATCTGCAGCGGGCCAAGGGGTTGTTTCGCTGGTCGATCTTCTATCTCTTTGGCGTCTGTCTGCTGCTGCTGATGGCTCGGATGCCGGCAGGGGAGCAGTTTTCGCAGCAGGGCTTTGCCCTGCTGGGTTGGAGTGGGTCCGGCAACGCAGGTTTCACCCTGGTGGCATCGCTGGTGAGCGGCGCTTTCTAGAGTCGATTTCTCTAGTGCTCCAGCGAGGTCGGCGGCGGTGACTCATCCAGTGATTGATCTGGAGAACGTCTCCAAGCGCTACGGAAAAGGTGAGAAGGCCGTTGATGCCTTGAACGGCCTGAATCTTCAGGTCCCTGGCGGCAGTTTGTTCGGCTTGTTGGGTCCCAACGGGGCGGGCAAAACAACGACCCTGCGCATCCTCGCCACCCTGTTGGCCCCGTCCAGCGGCCGTGTCCAGGTGGCGGGGCTCGACGCGCTCACAGACCCCCGCGGTGTCCGCGAGCGTTTGGGTTATGTGGCCCAAGAGGTTGCCCTGGACAAGATTCTCAGCGGCCGTGAGCTGCTCCAGTTGCAGGGCGACCTGTATCACCTGGCCCGTTCAGCCCGGGACCAGCGCATTGCTGAGCTGATTGATCTGCTGGGGATGGCGGACTGGATTGACCGCCGCAGCGGCACCTACTCCGGTGGGATGCGCCGGCGTTTGGATTTGGCCTCCGGTCTGCTGCACCGTCCGGATGTCTTGGTGCTCGATGAGCCCACCGTTGGTCTGGATATCGAGAGTCGCGCTGCCATTTGGACCGTGCTGCGCCAACTGCGCGACCAGGGCACCACGGTGCTGCTGAGCAGTCACTACCTCGAGGAGGTCGATGCCCTGGCGGATCAGCTGGCGATCATTGAGGACGGTCGGGTGATTGCGGCGGGCCCCCCCTCCGAACTCAAGGCGGCCCTCGGCGGTGACCGCGTCACCCTGCGGGTGAGGGAGTTCAGCGATGAACCCGAGGCCCTACGGGTTCAGCAGCTGCTGCAGGCCTGTCCGGGGGTGCGTCAGGTGGTGGTGAACCGAGCCCAGGGCTTCTCGTTGAATTTGGTGGTTGAACACGACGGTGTGGTGGAGCAGTTGCGCCGTCAGCTGGCTGAAGCCCAGCTCCCTGTTTTTGCCCTTGCCCAAAGCCGCCCCAGCCTGGATGACGTCTACCTCCAGGCCACGGGTCGGACCTTGATGGATGCCGAGCTGGCGGTGGCCGGTGTCCGTGATGCCAAGGCGGAGCGCAAGCAGTCCATGCGTTGACCGTGGCTTTGGTTCGGGATTTCCCGTGGATGGACTTTTCTGTTATTTGAGATGACCAGCGCTTCCTCTTCTTTGCTCAGCCCGGCCCCCAGCGCCAGCGCCCCGCGGTCAGCCCTGGCTGACCTGACGCAGGAGACCCTGGCCTTGACCCGCCGTCTGTTCCTGCAGCTGGCGCGCCGTCCGTCGACCCTGGTGGCGGGGGTCCTGCAACCCCTGATTTGGCTGGTTCTCTTTGGGGCCCTCTTCGCCAATGCCCCTGAGGGTCTGCTGCCCGAGGGCATGAGTTACGGCCGCTTCCTCGGTGCCGGCGTGATTGTCTTCACGGCCTTCAGCGCTGCCTTGAATGCGGGCTTGCCGGTGATGTTCGATCGGGAGTTTGGTTTCCTCAATCGCCTGTTGGTGGCCCCGTTGCGCTCCCGCAGCTCGATTGTCCTGGCCTCGGTGCTCTACATCACGGCCCTGAGCCTGGTGCAGAGCGTCGCGATCATGGCCACCGCCTGGGTCTTGGGGTACGGCTGGCCCGGCGGTTCTGGGTTGCTCCTGGTGCTGCTGACCCTGTTGCTGTTGGTCTTCGCTGTGACGGGCCTGAGCTTGGGGTTGGCCTTCGCACTGCCAGGTCACATCGAGCTGATCGCCGTGATCTTTGTGGCCAATTTGCCCCTGCTGTTTGCCAGCACGGCCCTGGCTCCGATTTCCTTTATGCCGGCCTGGTTGGGCTGGCTAGCGGCCGTAAATCCCCTTACCTTCGCGATTGAGCCGATTCGCGCCGCTTACGCCGGTCATTTCTCCCTCTCAGCTGTGGTGTTGCATGCCCCCTATGGGGACCTCAGCGCTGCCGCTTGTTTAGGGGTTCTGGCCGCTTTGGCGTTGGGTTTGTTTCTGCTGATCCGCCCTCTGCTGGATCGCAAGCTCGCCTGATCTTTTCCCGCAGCGATCGTGCCCCAGCGCCCTTCTCCTCCGCCGTCACCGCAAGCCCGCCGCCAGGCCCACGTTTTGGCCCTGCGCCAGGCCTTGTCCGAGCGTGATCGCTCGAGCGTGGATGGGTTGCTCGGCCAGTGGGTCCATCGCCACGGGGTCGATGCTCTTGAGCCCCTGCTTCAGGAGTTGGAAGCCGAGGATTCAGAAGGACTCCACTGGTGGCGAACTCCTCAGGCTGAGCCCGAGCCCCTCGTCGTTGAGGTGCAAGAGGAGATGGCACCTGAACCGCAACCTGAAGTCGAGCCGGAACCCGAACCTGAGCCCGAACCGGTTGTGATGGCTGAGCCTGAACCTGTAGCGGCTCCGGTTCCGATCCCTCAGACCGCGTTCAAGCCCGTCGTGCGTCGTCGAGCCGCTGCGTCACGCCCTGCTCCGGCCCCCAGCCATCCCGCCTTGGCGGAGTTGCGTGCTTGGCTTCCCGGTTCGCAAGACTCCCGTGCTGCCTGATCCCTCGTTGCTCCGTGGCGGGCTGATCGTCTCGGTTCAGGCCCCTGAGGGCTCACCGATGCGGGATCCGCAGGTGATTGCAGCCATGGCTGAGGCCAGCCTCAACAACGGCGCGGTGGGTGTCCGCTTGGAGAGCCCCGAACACATTGGGGCGGTGCGCCGCCGCTGCCCGGAGGCTTTGATTATTGGCCTCTGGAAGCGCACATTCCCCGACAGCTCCGTCTACATCACCCCCGGCTGGGAAGAGATTCAGGCCGTTTGGGCCGCCGGTGCCGATGTGATTGCCCTGGATGCCACCGATCGGGTTCGCCCCGCTGGGGCCCTCTTGCCCGATTTGGTGCAGCGCGCCAAGCAGGAGCTTGGAGCCTGCTTGATGGCGGATGTCGACAGTCTGGAGAACGGGTTGCGCGCCGCGGAGCTCGGCTGTGATTGGGTTGGCACAACCCTCTACGGCTACACCGAGTCCACCGCCTCCCTCAAGCCTCCTGCTTGGACTCTGTTGCGTCCACTGCGCGAGCAGCTCCCGGGTCCGGTGATGCTGATCTGTGAGGGTGGAATCGCCTCAGCCCAGCAGGCCAGACAGGCCCTTGATGGGGGTGCCGATGCGGTGGTGGTGGGGACGGCGATTACCGGCGTGGATCTGCAGGTGGCGGCCTATCGCCGGGCCCTGGAGTCCTAGCGGTCCAAAAGCTTTCTGAAGGAGCAGGACCTGCAGCCCAGGCGAGTTCAAACTGAGCGTGTCTCGGTTGTCTCGAATGGGAGGAAAGTCGATGGGCTCCCAGCGTGGGCTGCCGTTTTTTTCAGTGGTGGTGGGCGTGACGCTCTTGGCCACACCCATAGCGGGCTTGCCCTTAGCTGAGCTCGAAGCGCTGAACCGGGAGCTGGGCCGCCTGTGCCGCAACCCACCCCCGGAAGCCCTTGCCGTCTGCCGGATTCACGCCCGCTTGATTCGGGTGATGTAGGCCGAGGCCGGCATCACATCATGCCGGGCATGCCCATGCCGCCCATTCCACCCATACCGCCCATGCCACCCATGGGATCCATGCCGCCACCGCCCGGTGCGGCTGCGGCTGCCGGCTCGGGTTTGTCAGCGATCACCGCCTCGGTGGTCAGCAGCAGGGAAGCAATCGAGACGGCGTCCTGAAGGGCCAGGCGGACCACCTTGGCGGCATCAAGAATGCCTGCGGTGAGCAGGTTTTCGTAGGTGCCGGTCGCGGCATTGAAGCCGTTGCCAGTGGAGGCCACTTGGTCCGCCACAACGTTGGGGTCATAGCCCGCGTTGGCTGCGATCTGATGCAGGGGCGCAGAGAGAGCGCGCTGCACGATCTCAACACCGGTGCGCTCGTCGCCCTCCAGCTGGGCAGCTAGGCCATCGAGGTCGGCGGCGAGCTGGACCAGGGTGCTGCCACCGCCGGCGACGATGCCCTCTTCCACCGCGGCGCGGGTGGCGTTGAGGGCGTCTTCGATCCGCAGTTTGCGGTTGCGCAGCTCGGTTTCGGTGGGAGCACCCACCTTGATCACGGCAACGCCACCGGCCAGCTTGGCGATGCGCTCGGTGAGCTTCTCGCGGTCGTACTCAGAGTCGGTGTTCTCGAGCTCGCGCTTGATGGCGGCGACACGGTCGCGGACGGCAGCCTGGTGAGCGTCACTGGCCACGATGGTGGTGTCGTCCTTGCTGATCGTGATCCGGCGCATGCTGCCGAGATCCTCCAGACCCACTTGATCGAGGGCCATGGCACGGTCCTCGCTGATCAAGGTGGCACCCGTGAGGATGGCGATGTCCTGGAGCATGGCCTTGCGGCGATCGCCAAAGCCAGGGGCGCGGACGGCGGCCACCTGCAGAACCCCGCGGTTCTTGTTGACCACCAGGGTGGCCAGGGCTTCACCCTCGACTTCCTCCGAGAGGATCACCAGGGGCTTGCCGGCTTTCGACACGGCCTCCAGAACGGGCACGAGGTCGTTGATGGCACTGATCTTGCGGTCGGTGACCAGCAGCAGCGCATCTTCGAATTCGCAGACGCGACGGTCGTTGTCGGTGACGAAGTAGGGGGAGCTGTAGCCCCGATCGAAGGCCATGCCTTCGGTGATTTCCAGTTCGGTGGCGAGGCTCTTGCTCTCCTCGACGGTGATCACGCCATCGACGCTCACCTTCTCCATCGCCTCGCTGACCATCCGGCCGACTTCCTCATCGCCACCGGAGCTGACGGTGGCGACCTGGCCGATGGATTCGCCGGCAACGGGGGTGGAACGCTGCTGGATGCCCGCCACGACTTGAGCGGTGGCCTTCTCCATGCCGCGGCGCAGGCTCACGGGGCTGGCGCCAGCGGCGACGTTGCGTAGACCTTCGCGGGTCATGGCCTGGGCCAGGACGGTGGCGGTGGTGGTGCCATCACCGGCCTGGTCCTTGGTTTTGGTCGCGACCTGCAGCAGGAGCTTGGCGCCGAGGTTCTCGAAGGGGTCTTCCAGTTCGATGTCCCGGGCGATGGTCACGCCGTCGTTGACGACATCGGGAGCCCCGAACTTCTTCTCAAGAACGACGTTGCGGCCCTTGGGTCCGATGGTGACCTTGACCGCATCGGCGAGGGCATTGACGCCGCGCTCGAGATAGGCGCGGGATTCATCGGAGAAGGAGAGCAGCTTGGCCATCGCGGAGGCTGATCGCGCTGTAGTGGCCACAGGCTCCCATGCAGAGGTGGCCCTTGGCTTGTGGGGAAAGCCGAATGGATCGCAGCTCACCCCTATCGCCCGCTCGATCTGCTCGATAGGGTTCGCGCCATGGAGGAGAGCATCAGCGACACCCTGGTCCAGGGCCTGGCCGATCCAACGGCCGGCAGCAACGTGATGGCGTTTCTGATCGTGGCCGGCCTGGGCTTGGGAATGGCCTTGATCTATGTGCCCCTGCGGGTCTTTTTGACCGTGACCGCCCGCAGTCGCCGGCTACGCCTGCTGCAGCGCATCCGACGACTGCGGGAGGAACTCACGCAACCGGTGGAGGGCTAGACCTCAGCGCATCACCATGCCGCCATCCACCTGCAGGACCTGGCCGGTCATGTAGGCAGCGGCGGGATCGGCCGCGAGGAAGCGAACGGCGCTGGCGACCTCGGTGGGTTGCCCCATCCGTCCCAGGGGAATGGCCTTGAGGATCGGCTCCTTGTCGAGCTCCGCGGTCATGTCGCTCTCGATGAAGCCAGGGGCCACAGCGTTCACGGTGACCCCGCGGCTCGCGAATTCCGCAGCGCTGCTGCGGGTCAGGCCAATCACACCAGCTTTGGCGGCGCTGTAGTTGGCCTGGCCGGGGTTGCCCATCAGTCCCACCACCGAGGTGATGTTGATGATCCGGCCGCTTCTGGCCTTCAACATCGCCCGGCTGACGGCTCGGGTGCAGAGGAAGACGCCGCTGAGGTTCAGGTCGATCACGCTCTGCCAATCGGCGCTCTTCATGCGCATCAGCAGGCCGTCACGGGTGATGCCCGCGTTGTTGACCAGCACGTCCAGGCGTCCTTCCTTCTCCAGGACGGCTTTGACCATGGTCTCCACCTGCTCTTCCTCGGCCACGTTGGCCTGGTGGGACCAGGCTTGGCCGCCTGCCGCCTGAATCTCAGCGACCACAGCCTCAGCCGCGGCGGGGGAGCTGGCGTAGTTCACCACCACCGTTGCGCCGGCCTGGGCCAGCTCGCGGGCAATGGAGGCCCCGATGCCTCGGCTGGCTCCGGTCACCAGAGCAACCTGACCGGCCAGGGGGGTGCTGTCCGCCATGGAGAACGCTGAAAAGTCGGACCAGGCTAGGCGGGCATGATTTTGACTTCAGCCAAGGCGGGGCCAAGCAGTTCCCCAAAGCGCTGCAACTGGCGTTTGCTGCCCATGACCACCAGCAACTGACCGGGACCCAGGCGGACATCACCGCCGGGGTTGGCGATGAGTGGCTCCGGCGCTCCGGTGCTGAGTTGGCTGGCCGCGGGGTTTCGGATCGCCAGGACCAGGGCACCACTGCGGCGTCCCAACTGCAGTTCCGAGAGACTGGCGCCGTTGAGGTCGCCGAGATCCTCGGGATGCTCGCTCAGCAGAAATTCGTCCACCTCACACTCGCTGCCGGCCAGCAGGTCCATGAAGGTCACCGCCAGGGGCCTCAGGGCGGTGGCGGCCATGGCACGACCGCCGGCCACATAGGGGCTCACCACCTGGTCAGCTCCGGCTAAACGCAGTTTCCCTTCCGCTTCTTCGCTGTCGGAGCGGGCAATCAGCCGGGCGCTCGGCGCCAATCCCCGGGCGCTGAGGATCACGTAGAGGTTGGCCGCGTTGCTCGGCAGGGCGGCGACCAGTGCTCGGCAGCGGTGGATGCCGGCCTCCTCCAGGGTTTCATCGAGGGTGGCGTCTCCCTGAAGGACCGTCAGGCCTCGCTGCTGGGCTTCCTCAATGCGGTCGCTGTCGTTTTCGACCACCAACAGTTGGACGTTTTCTCCATTCAGTTGATCCGCGATTTCGCGGCCCATCCGGCCGTAGCCGCAGAGGATGACGTGCTGATTCATCGATCGCTGCAGCTGTTGGCGGTAGCGCCGCTGGCGGATGCGGCGAAAGTAGCCGGAGTTGGTTAATTCCAGCAGTTTCTGGATGGTTTGCTGGACCACCACCAGGCCGCCCACCAACAGCAGCGCCGTGACGATGCGGCCGCCGGTGTGGATCAGTTGGGTGTGCTCATCGCTAAACCCCAGGGTGCTGAGGGTGATCAGCACCATCCAGTAGCAATCACCCCAGTCCCAGCCCTCCGCCAGTCGGTAGCCAACGGCGCCGGCATTGACGACCGTGGCCAGGGCCAGGATCGGGCCGGCCCACGGGCGCTTGGCCACTTGCGTGCGAATGGGGCTGAGGAGGCCGCGGCGGCGCGGCAGTGAACGGGGTCGCTGCCGCATCGGTGTCATCCCAAGCCGAGGGCTTTTAAGACCTCAGGGGTGCCCAGCTGCTCAAGGGCTCCGGCCTGACCCACCGCTTGCACGCCCTCCCGTTGTGGCAGGGAGGCGGGGTCCTGGCCGAGGGCCACTAGAGGCATGCCACTGAGCAGGGCCAGTTGGCTGGTGATGGGGTCACTGCTGAGGACCACATCACAGCTGGCCAGTTGCGCGGCCCGCTGCAGCAGATTGGCGCCACCGGCCTGGATGACCCGCAGGTCCGGCAGCTTGCTGCGGATGGCCTCGGGCAGCGCTCGCCAGTGGTCGGCGGGCCAGTCCTGACGGTTCCCTGACGGGGCAAGCAACAGGGCGGGTCCCTGGCCACTGGGCATGGACGCTGCGGCTTGCTCCAGTGCTCCTTTGGGCAAGGACAGGCGGAATTGGCTGGCGTCGAGGGTGACGCCGAGGGGGCGCAGGAAGGCGGACAGCGCTTGTGCCCCCCAGCCGGCTTCAGGGGTGACGGTTGACGTGGCCGAGAACCCAGCGGCGGCGACGCGATTGGGGATGTGACTCATCGACAGCATCAGATCAACCTGGCGGCCGCTGGC
Source organism: Vulcanococcus sp. CPBay_Sum15L08_68 (assembly GCF_017855895.1). NCBI lineage: Bacteria > Bacillati > Cyanobacteriota > Cyanophyceae > Synechococcales > Synechococcaceae > Vulcanococcus > Vulcanococcus sp. CPBay_Sum15L08_68. Next base: position 19,844 of record NZ_JAFMFX010000026.1, read on the forward strand.
GAGGTTGATGCAGGCCTGAAAGTCGGGCTCGCGCACGTTGCCCAGGAGGTTGGCCCAGTCGGCGAGGCTCGGCCCGTCATCAAAGGCGAAGGGAATCACCTTCTCCACCGCCGGCAGCAGGGACCAGGCGGCTGCCGCCGCTGGGGAGCAGGCCACCTGCACCTGGGCCTTGAGGTCTTGAGCGACCTGCGCTGCGGCCGGAATGGCCTGCAGCTGTGCACTGACACCACCCGGCACCAAAAAGAGGACTCGCATGGTTGCGGGGGTGTGCAGCAGATCGCTGGCTGATTGTATGTAGGTCGGATTACTTAGTCCTCAGGAGCGCGCGATGCATCTGCTGATTGCCTGTGCCGGTAGCGGTCGGCGGATGGGGGCGGAGCGCAACAAGCTGCTCCTGGAGGTCAGCGGCCGGCCTGTGTTGGCCTGGACTCTCGATGCGGCCCTGGCCTCCGAGAGTGTGCGCTGGATCGGTGTGGTCGGCCAGGAGATCGACCGGCCGGACATCGAAGCCCTGCTGAAGGCGGCCAACCCAGGGATCCCGGTCCAGTGGATTCAGGGTGGGGACACCCGCCAGGATTCGGTCTGCAACGGCCTGGCTGCGCTGCCGCCGGAGGCCCAATCGGTTCTGATCCATGACGGAGCCCGCTGCTTGGTCGATCCAGCTCTGATCGATCGCTGTTCCGCGGCTGTTGAGGCTGGCGCTGCGGTGATTGCTGCCGCACCGGTCACCGACACGATCAAGCGGGTCGATGGCGACGGCGTGATCCAAGACACCCCGGATCGCTCCGTTCTCTGGGGCGCCCAAACCCCCCAGGGGTTTCCGGTCGAGCAGTTGCGCCAGGCCCATGCCCAGGCGCGCGGGGAGGGTTGGAGTGTCACCGATGACGCCTCCCTGTTTGAACGGCTGGGTTGGCCCGTGCGGGTGATGGAGTCCTCCCCCTCCAACATCAAGATCACGACGCCCTTCGATCTGACGATTGCTGAGGCGGTGCTCTCGGCTCGCTAGAGCAGCAGCAGTTGGCCGCGCTCGCCGTCCAGACGGGCCCTGCGGCCGATGGGAATGGCGGCGTTGCCGCAGCGATGGCCAAAAGGCAGGTCGGCAATCACCGGAATGCCGAGGTCGCCGCAGCGCTCCTGAAGCACCGCCTGCAGACCAAAGGAGCGTTGGGGATCACGGGCGTCATCCTCATCCCCCTCGCAGTCGCTGAAGCTGCCAAAGCCCAGCCCCGCGATCTGCTGGAGAGCCCCACTGAGGCGCCAGTGGGAGAGCATCCGATCGATTCGATAGGGGGCCTCGCCGATGTCTTCGAACAGCAGGATCGCTCCACTCAGGTCGGGGAGGTGAGGCGTCCCCAGCAGGTGCGTCGCCACCGTGAGATTGCCGGCGAGGCAGGGGCCCTCGGCTTGGCCCGGGTTCCAGACCGTCCCTTGCAGGGGCGGTAGAGCCTCGCCAAAGAGCAGAGCCCGTAGCCGCTCTTGGCTCCACTCCGGTTCGGCCCCCAGGGTGGTGACCATGGGCCCATGGATGCCCCCGGGTAGGCCAGCGGCCTGCCGCGCCCAGAGCAGGGAGGTGACATCGGAGAAGCCCAGCAGCCAGTGCTCCTCAGCCGCAAGGGGCCGCTCCAGCAGTCGTGCAGAGCCCCAGCCACCGCGCATGCACGCCACCAATGGCGCATTGGGTTGGAGGTCCTCCAGGCGTTCGGGGTCCGTGCCGGCGTAGTAGCCCCAGTGCCGCTGCAGGTTGCGATGGGGTTCCACCTCCAGTCCCCAGCGCTCAAGGACAACGATTCCCGCCTCCAGGCGGCTGATGGCATCGCCCTGGAGCGCGGAGCTGGCGGCGGCCAGTTGGACGCGATCGCCGGCTTGGAGCGGGCGGGGCCAGGCGCGCGCGTTCATGCCCAGATCCGTCCGATGGCTAGGCCGAGCAGCAGGAGCGCACCGAGCAGCACCTGATGTTTGAAGTGGCGGCCATAGGCCGAGCGCGGCAGCTGCGGCTGCCGTAAGGCCAAGGCTTCCTTGAGCTGCCCAAGGACGACCACCAGCCAGATCAGCCAGAACACGGGCTGAACCCCCTGCAGGCCCGAGGCAATCGCCAGCAACACTCCAGCGCTGGCGTAGCAGAGGGCCACGGCCAGGGGGGCCTGCTCCCCAAGGCTCAGCGCGCTGCTGCGCACGCCCACCAGGCGGTCATCCTCCCGGTCGGACATGGCGTAAACCGTGTCAAAGCCAAAGGTCCACAGCAGGGTCGCCAGCCAGAGGCAGAGCAGGGGCCAGCCCCCCTGGAGGCTGCCGCGGGAGGCCGCCCAGGGGATCAGCACAGCAAAGCCCCAGCAGAGGGCCAGGACCGCCTGCGGGTAGGCAAACCAGCGCTTCGCTGAGGGGTAGAGCAGCACCGGGGGCAGGGCGGCGATGGCCAGTTGGAGGCAAAGGGTTCTGTTGGCTTCTGGCAGCCCCCAGAGCACAACGGCAAGAGCAGCGATCAGGCAGAACAGCAGCAGCACAACGGCCCCCGGAACACCGATCTGGCCGCTGGCAAGCGGCCGTTGGCGGGTTCGCTCCACCTGGGGATCAATCCGCCGATCCCAGAGGTCATTGGCGACACAGCCCGCACCGCTGACGGCCAGGCCGCCGATGACGATGGCCGCCAGCAGGTGGAGGCTGGGGGGAGCCTGGCCCTCCAGGAAGAGACTCCAGCCGGCGGGGATCAACAAGATCAGGCGTCCGCTGGGCTTGTCCCAGCGCAGTAGACCCAGCCAAGCCCGGAGCAGCGATCCAAGGCCCTTGCTGTCGGCAGCCACGTTCAGCAGGGGAAAAGTGCCCGCACCCTAGGGCTGAGGGGCGGTGCCAAAGTGGCTCAGCTCCAGGGATTGGACCGTGAGTGAGCCCCGCAGTGGTGCCCTACGGCCGGTGGCCGGCATCGACATCGGCACCAACTCGATTCACCTCTTGATCGCCAGCGTCGATCCGGAGCTGCGCAGCTTCTCGGTGCTGCTCACTGAAAAATCAACGACCCGCCTGGGGGAGCGCGATCCCGTCAGTGGCGATCTCTCGCCTGAGGCGATTGAGCGGGCCTTCACGACCCTGCGCCACTGCCGTGAGCTGGCGGCCAGCCATGGCGTGGATCCCGGGGACGTCGTCACGGCGGCCACCAGTGCCGTTCGTGAAGCACCCAATGGTCGGGAGTTTCTGCAATCGATCCAAGAGCAGCTGGGCCTGGCGGTTGATCTGGTGAGCGGCCCTGAAGAGGCGCGCTTGATCTATCTGGGTGTCCTCTCGGGGATGTCCTTTGGCGAGAAGCCCCACGTGATCATCGACATCGGTGGTGGCTCCACCGAGTTGGTGCTGGCCGATGCTTCGGACTCCCATGCCCTCACCAGCACCCGGATTGGTGCGGTCAGGCTGCAGCGGGATTTCGTCCAGGACGACCCGATCCCGGCTAAGCGGGTCACCTTCCTGCGGGCCTTCATCCAGGGGGCGCTGGAGCCTGCGGTGCTCAAGGTCCGCCAAGGTTTGAAGCGGCTCGGTGATCAGCCGGTGATGGTCGCCACCAGTGGAACGGCGATGGCGATCGCCGCGATGGCCGCCGCGGATGAGGCGCGTCCGCCCCTGCGCATGCAGGGCTACCGGGTCTCGCGGCAAAAACTCGATCAGATCGTCGAACGCCTCTTGGGGATGACGCCTGCGGAGCGCAAGGCTCACCCGGCCCTGAATGAACGCCGGGCGGAAATCATCGTTCCTGGCGCCCTGATCTTGCAGACGGCGATGGGGATGATCGGGGCGGAGGAGCTGGTGATCAGCGAACGGGCCCTGCGGGAGGGCTTGATTGTTGATTGGATGCTGCGCAACGACTTGATCGTTGATCGCTTTGCCTTTCAAAGCAGCATTCGTCAACGCACGGTGCTGCATCAGGCCCAGCGTTATGGGGTGGATGTGCCCCGCTCTGAGCGGGTCGCTGCGCTAGCCATGCGTCTCTACGACCAAAGCCAGGGCCTGCTGCATCAAGACGATGGCCAGGGGCGGCAGTTGCTGTGGGCCGCGGCGATGCTGCACAGCTGCGGACAGCACATCAATGTCGGTGCGTATCACAAACACACCTGGTATCTGATTCGCCACGGTGACCTCCTGGGCTATTCCGAGAGCGAGCAGCTCATGGTGGCGGCTATTGCCCGTTACCACCGCCGCTCCCTGCCGAAAAAACGCCATGAGTCCTGGCAACTCATAGAAGGGAGGGAGCAACGCCGCACGGTTTCAGCGATGGCCTTGCTGCTGCGTCTGGCGGTGGCGATGGATCGCCGTCCCCAGAAGGTGATTGCCGATTGTGTTCTGCAGGCCAACGCCGAGAACGGCATTGCGATCCAGTTGTTGCCGCTGACGGCTGAGGTGGATCTCAACCTGGAGCGCTGGAGTCTGCGGTCCTGCGAGAGCTATGTCGAAGAAGCGCTCGGCATGACCTTGCGGGTGAGTTAGCTCCAACACTGCAGCGCCCC